>CAYWHF010000327.1:0-3695 GCA_964457695.1 uncultured Methylocapsa sp. | reverse complement strand
CCGCCTTAACTCCCAGGAAACTCTTTGTCCCGGCTTTCGGGGGGGGGGGGGCGTTGGTATTGGTATCCGGAAGTTTCGGCCGCAGCTTAAATCGGTTCAGATGGCTCGAAGCCGGTTTCGTCGACTCCAGTATCTGGCGCTGCAGCGTGAGCAGACGGTTCGCTCGCGACTGACGGTTCGACGCGGCTTTCTAAGTTGCGGACGAGCTTCGTCAGGATCTGCCCGGACGGATCAGCAGCCGTCAATTTCGGAAATTCGGAACGTCTAAACATTCTTGACAGGGCGACGCGATCGGCCTGCGCCTCGATGAGCGCGAGCTCAGCGAAAATACCCGAGCGCACTATGGCCTCGCGCTTTTGGGCGGCCTCTAGCCCGCTTCCAAATTTTTCGAGCACTGCGGCAGCAATCTCGTCGGCAAGACGGTCGATGAGCCCTTCCGCCAGCGGCCGGTAGCAGTTGGCGGCGCTTTGGCAACCAGTTTCGAGGGCAAACGTCAGCCCGCCCGAAGGATCCCATTCCTGTGTATTGGCCGGGATAAGAAACCGCTCGCGGATGCGCCGCGCCATGGAATCACTAGCTGACAGTACCATTTCCGCGCGACAGACCGCGCGCCGGCGTGTCGGTGACGAAAAATCGCGATCCATCCCTACCAGCAGCCCATCGAGGCCACTGAAGAAGCGAATTTCCTCATCGAGACGCGTGCGCACGGTCTCAATTGGAACCGGCAACCCCTCCGGATGAGCTAGTGCAAGCTCGCGCGGGGCATGCCGGAACCAATAAATCTCGTTTGGCAAGGCTTCCCGCGGCTCGGCGTCCGGCGCATCGAGAATGAGCGGAACGCCATCATCGCGGAAAATCGCTTGGCCGAGTGACCCCGAAACGAAGGCTTCTGTGGCGAGCATCTCCCTCACTCAATTACTCTGATAGCGGGGGAGCGCACAGCGCAGGCTTCCCGCACCAAATCCAGTCTATGGCGTTCTTCTGATGTCATCGGCGCACGCTGAATGGTTACCTGATCTACCTCACGCGTCTCTAAGCCTTCGTCGGCATAAATAAATATCTCGACGAATTCATCGTCTTTTCGTGTTGCGCCGGGGCGCATCAATAGGTCCGCTAGAGTGCCCTCGGACGTCGCGGTCGTCAAGCGGGATGCGAGTTTCGCAGCTACGAGTTTCGCTCTGTCGCCCCAGATTGCCTGGTAACCCGCCGGTATGATTGCCCCAAGGCGGCCTAGTTCATGTTGCTCATAAAAGGTGAAGGAATTCTCCTCAAGCAGCGAGATCCGGGGGCCGAGATAACTTGCCAAAACTTCCCATCGCACGGCCACCGGACCGTAGTTCAGAAGGCCCCGTCCGTCTGGAGACACGACCGCATATATGATATGCTCCTTGTACATTGGAAATAGACGATCGCCGACCATGCTCCGATCAGCATGATGCTGGGCTTCGGCGGGATCGCGATCCCAACTGACGACGGCCTGATGATAATTTTTATATTTGGCGGGGCGAAGAATGTCGTCGCAGGCGGCGAAGGACATGTTGATGACGGGCTGAGATCCTTCGGCCACGGTTTCAATCTTGTCCAGCAACGGCACGACATTGCGTTGACGGGCATCATCTCGCGCGTGGGAGTAGCGCTTCGCCAAGTCGTCGCACTCGGCCTCTGCTGCACGGCGGTTAGGGAAGCCGACCAAGGTCCCGCAACGGCGGCAATTGGCCCGCCAATAATCAACTGGCTCACAGCAATCGGGATTAGGGCAATTGATAGAATACGCTGCCCGCTAGTCGAAATGCCCTGTGTGCAATGAGGTGAAACCTTTTGACGTATCATGATCAAGGATACCGCGCTTGACAAGACGCGAGCGCATCCGCTTGTCCGCCACGTGCGGACGATATTGTGGTGTCCTCGCTACAGCCGCACGCCATACCGCTCTTCGATCAAATCATAGAGCAGCCGCGCGGCCTGAATGGGAAAATGTGCAACGCTTCTTCGCAAGGCCTGCGCAAGCATCCTATGCCCCATTGGGGGCTAGCTCTTTGGGCAAGGTTCAAGACGGCGAAACATTTATCCGCCTTGCGGCAAGGTAGCTAAGCCATTGTCAGCGCTGAGAGCCGGTTGCGCCCGTGCACGCCGGGCGATTCGGGCTGCGGTCAAGGGCGCGGCGGACCTTATGAAACGCAAATATTTTGGACGAGATATTTTTTCGCGAAGGCGAGCAATTTTGCCGGGGCACGGGGCGGTGCAGGCCTTGTGCGCACCAATCCTCTCTGCCGCGCTCTGTCTAGGTGGCTGCCAATCGAGCGGCCCGCAAGACGTGACAGGCTCAATCCGCACCGCATCGCAACAACCCGGGGCGGAGTCCGCGGGCGACAAGCAGCGCGCCGTCGAGGCGTGGGGCCGCCAGTACGACCGGCACCCGGACGACAAGGCGACGGCGCTGAGTTACGCAACCGCCCTGCGCGGCTTGACACAAAACGCGCAAGCCGCTGCCGTTTTGCAGGGGCTGGCCATCAAATATCCGCGCGACACGGAGGTGCTCGGTGCTTATGGCAAGGCCTTGGCCGATGCCGGCCGCTTGCGCGAGGCCGCGGACGTGCTGCCGCGCGCGCATACCCCCGACCGGCCGAACTGGTCCATTCTCTCGGCGCAGGGCTCGGTCGCCGACCGGCTCGGCGATCACGAACAGGCGCGGGCCTATTATGCCGCGGCGCTCAAAATTGCGCCCGCGCAGCCCTATGTCCTCTCCAACCTCGGGCTTTCCTACGCGCTTTCAAATAAGCTCCCGCAGGCAGAAAAGGCGCTGCAGGAAGCGGCGGCGCAGCGAGGTGCGGATTCGCGCGTGCGGCAAAATCTCTCCCTCGTGCTCGCCCTCGAGGGAAAATTCAATTCCGCCGAAGAGGTTTCGCGGCGCGATCTTGACGCCAAGGACGCGGCACAAAATGTCACGGCAATCCGCCGCATGATTGCGCAGTCAAACAGCTGGAAGCAGATTGAGGCGCTCGATTCAAAACCAGCTTCTCCCGCCAAGACCCGGGCCGCAAGCCGCACCGCCGACAAGACGGTCCCTGGGGATTCGGATTAGCCAATCGTGATTACCAGCGGCTCCAGCCCCGCGATCGTGGCCTCGATCCTGTCACCCTTTCTAACCGGCCCCACGCCCGCCGGCGTGCCGCTGAAGATAAGGTCGCCCGGCGCGATTTCGACTTGCTGCGAAAGATGAGCGATGATTTGCGGAACCCCCCAGATCATATCGGAGAGATCGGCCCTCTGCCGCAGCGCGCCGTTGACCTTGCAGGCGATTTTTCCTTCGAAAATAGCGCCTATCTCGGTCTTTAGCGCGATGGCGGAGCAAGGTGCCGAAAAGTCGAACGACTTTGACATCTCCCAGGGCCTGCCCATTTTCCGGAAGCCGGCTTGAACGTCGCGCTTGGTCATGTCGAGGCCCACGGCATAGCCAAAAACCAAATCATTTGCCTTTTCGAACGGAATGTCCCTCCCGCCCGCTTGCAAGGCGACAACGAGCTCGGCCTCATGCTGCAGATCGGCGGTTCCCGGCGGATAGGGAATTGTCGCGCCGTTTTGAACGATCGCGTGTGCCGGTTTCATAAAGAAAAACGGCGGCTCGGCATCGGGATTTCCTCCCATCTCCTTGGCGTGGTCCCGGTAATTCTGACCCACGCAAAAAATGCGCCGCC
>CAYWHF010000326.1:0-3704 GCA_964457695.1 uncultured Methylocapsa sp. | reverse complement strand
GCCACAGGAGTTTCGAAATTGGCGCAGGAAGCCTGTCGCGGACCGGGAGAAAGCTCGTGTAGTTGGCCGGCTCTCTATCGATGACTGTTAGCAGAAGTTCCAGTCCCGGTGTCTGAAAGATGACTTTTGAGTCGGCCGTCAAAATCATCTGACCGGAGTGGACTGGCGCTCCTGCGATGTCCGCGAGACCCTGACCTTCCAATCGCGTGTCACCAGAGGGGCGGGGGCGAAACGCATGCCCGAGCCAGGGACGCAGCTGGTCTAACCGCTGCACGTCGTCCACCGTGAAGGCGCGGGCAATGCGCGGACGCGTCAGACCGATAAAAGCGACGGTGTGCCCGCCCTCGCCGATCATCCCGGTGAGAAGCCAGCAGGCATCAAGAGGGGCCTCAATTTCCCTATACCAGGAGCTATCGAGCCAGCCGCGGCCTTGCAGATGCAAGCTCGAGCCGATCCCAACCACACGGAATCCAGGCAGCCACAAAGATAACGGGCTCGTTGGATCGTCTGCGAATTTCCAAAGCCGCTCGCGGTAGAGCGGCACCGTTCCCGGATGTTCGCCATAGGTGCTGCTGCTCATTGTGGCATCAGGCTCCAAGAGCGCGATACCTGTCCAGCCATGCGGAATGATCTCGTGCAGCAGCGGCGTAACCGCAATCATCGCGCTCTCGGGCTCGAGCCCAAGGCAGCACAAAGTTTTGAGATGCTCGACCGCACCCATCGCCTCTCCTTCTCGATAGCAGGGAATATCCTTATCTCAGAACCAAAGTCGTCCCCAAAATGGGGGAGGTTCGACCCTAATTAACTTTGTGATTCCCGCTTGCCATAAAGATTATTGCCAACCTCATCCCCTGAACAGGGGGCGCGCCAAGGAGCCAAGTTACGTAAGATACCCGCGTTTTCGGTCACTAAATTTTAGCAGCTGTCTTAGACGCTGCCAATTGGCATGGAGGAAACGATGGAAGATGCAATTGGTATCCTATCTTTTTGGATCAGAATATTTGTGCTGTCATGCGTTTTATGCTGGACCCTTATGGCAATGATCGTGAAGCGCGTTGTGTTAGCAAATCTGCGCGGTTGAAAGCGGCAAAACGATTCGATGCGTTATACAGACACTGCGGGCAGCGGAACCGGACTTCGATCCCGGCAACGGAGCGCCTCGTATCGCGGCGCAAAAACTCAGCCGGCGCGGCGTAAAATTTGGCGGGCCTCGTCTAATCCCCAATAGGAGCGGCGAAAGGAGAAAATGCCATGACTAAAGTAGATTTGAATATCTCGTCGTGTCAGGAAATCGTATCGATCATCGGCCAGCTTCTGACGGGCTGCCCCGCCGGAAAACTCTGCGCGGTGCCGGCGTCGCGGACTCCGCCAAGTGCGGCTCTCCTGATTCAGACGCGACGCGGGACAATCAACTTGGCCGTCAGGCGCTGCACCACCTCGTTTCGCTGATTGCGCGTCAGGCTTCTCACAATGGCGACCCCTCGATCTGGCTTGGATCGCGAGGGCCTGACGTCCAACACTTCGCTTTCAACCTGCAGACGGTCACCGGGCCGGGTCGGATTTGGCCAATCAAGTTCGCCGCCAGCCCCGACGATGCCGCCCGCGAGCGGCATGCCGCTCTCGACCAGGAGGCGCATGGTGATCGCAGCCGTGTGCCAACCGCTTGCCGCCAAGCCCGAAAGCAATGTGTTTTTGGCCGACTCGTTGTCAAGGTGGAAGGGCTGAGGATCGAACTGACGGGCAAAGGCTTTGATCTGCGCCTCATCGACGACATGGGTTCCGCTCGTAAAGCGCTGGCCCACTTGGAGATCATCGAGATAGAAGCGGTCGTCGTCGCTGTATTCCTTCATGATCCGTGTCTCGGGCCCCTGCGGTCCCTCTAAAGCCCTCAAGCTCTCTTTTCTCGAAAATGCTTTTAACATTTTTGGATTTCAAGGTTCGATGCGATAAGTTGAAGATTCCCAAGCCGGCGCGGACTATACGGAGCTCACAGTACCCCAATTGCCAGCAATGGGCGGTTTTTGTTTGGGTGCCTTGTGGGTCAGATCAGTGTATTTGACCGGAAATGTGCTAGACGCGCCGTAGCGCAGAAAACTCCAGGGAAGCGAATAGAGACGCTTGCCCGCGGGATCCTGGGCGCAATCGAAAGGCGCCTAACCTGACCATTTTTGTGCCCTTCCTTTAGCTCCGAATCTCGGGGCTGCGGCGGCGCAGAAGAGGTTTATGTTTGCGCTTTGCCGGATCTTGGGGAGATGATCGGCATGGTTGAAATTGCCGCCATCATTCTTGCGGCTGGCAAATCTTCGCGCTTCTCGCAGGGCGGGGCGAAGCTTGTCGCCGATTTCGATGGCAAACCGCTCGTTCGGTGGGCCGTCGACGCAGCGGCGGCGTCCCGCGCCAACCCCATCATTATTGTCACCGGCTATGCTCGAGAACAAATCGAAGCGGCGATTGGCAATGCACGAGTAGTTTTCGTCTACAACGAGGGCTACGCGACGGGACTCGCATCGTCCTTGCGCGCCGGATTGGCCGCTCTGCCGTGCGACGCCGCAGGCGCCGTGGTATGCCTTGCCGATATGCCAAAGGTAACGTCTTGCCTGATCGACCGTCTGATCGCGTGCTTCGTTCAAGCTTGCGGTGAGGTGGATGCAATCATCCCGATTCATGAAGGTCAACGGGGCAACCCGGTGCTGCTCGCACGCGGGCTCTTTGCACGCATCGCGCCGCTCGGGGACGACGAGGGAGCCAAATGTATTCTAAGCGAACCGACTACGAAGCTCATTGAGCTGGCTGTCGAAGACGCTGGTATCCTCGCCGACATCGACACTCCCGAGGATTTGAGAGACTTGGCGGGCCGAAATCCGATCGAACGGAACTGACCAAGAAACTTCGCGATGACCTTGCTATATTATCTAACTGCTGCACAGCATTGTCGACGAACCATTGCGATTGCAGCCAGGGACCAAAAACATGCCGATCACAGACGCCGAAATTTTATCCAAAGCCGAGGAATGGAAGCGAGCCGGGAGAAAAGTCGCCCTGGCGACGGTCGTCGAGGCATGGGGCTCGGCGCCCTGTGAAGTGGGTGCGCATCTCGTCATCGATGCGGACGGCAATTTCTTCGGGTCGGTTTCCGGCGGATGCGTGGAAGGCGACGTCATTACCGAAAGCTCGGAGATTATTGAAAGCGGCATTGCCAAACTGCTGGAATTTGGCGTGGCCGACGAAACCGCTTGGCGCGCAGGTCTCTCATGCGGCGGACGGATGAGGATTTATGTCGAGAGAATCGACGATTGAACAACCATCGACCAAAACCTACCTGACCGATGGCCCAGCGGCTGCTCCCATATTTCGGAAATCCCCATGCGTCTCGAACTTCTTAGCCTACTCAATCGCGAACGCTGCGCGCGCCGAGCGGTCGTTCTCGTTAGCGATCTCCACAGCCATGAGGAGAGAGTGGTCCTCGAAACTGGTGTTTTGCAAGACGGTATGGCTGAACAAATCGCGTTACAATTGCGACTCAAACAGAGTAGTCTGATCGAATTCAAAGGAAAAAGCTATTTTCTGACAGTCATGACGCCCCTCCCGCGTCCCGTTATAACCGCCGCGGTGCCCATTTATCAAGCCTTGGCAGCCATTGCGCCCTTTGCGGGTTCGAACCAGATAATCCCTAACCCCGGCGCGCCATTTTCGGGTTTGAAGGG
>CAYWHF010000325.1:0-3713 GCA_964457695.1 uncultured Methylocapsa sp. | reverse complement strand
GTTTGAAGGGTTGGCAGATCGGGAATGCGGCGATCGATGCATTGCGAGGAAAGTACGCTGAGCTCGCACTCGGCCATCCTTCGGCAGGTTCAGGATGAGTCGAGCCAGCTGCCGTGTTTGGGCGTGTAATGCCACTCGAACCGCTCGACCAGGCGGCGGGCTTCCTGCGGCGGAAAGGCCTGATAGAGCGAAGCCGGTTTATGGGTGTTCAGATTATCCTGAACCAGCACGATTTTCTCCGCCTCGGGAAACATCCTGTCCGCAACAGGCTTGAGCGCCTGCGCGTAATCGAGCGCGGTATGGCGCTCGGTCACGATCACGTTGCGCTTGCCATCGAGCGGCGCGAAGATCATGAACAGGCTGGCCGTTCCGTTGCGCTCAATTCGTAATCGACGCGCCGCGCCTGGCCTTTCTGCATCGCGATTGGCGCGCGCGTTTCCTTGATGAGCTGCTTGGTGGCTTCGTCGAGACAAACGAGCGGGCGCGCCGGATCATGCGGGCGCCGGTAGGCTTCGAGCACATCCTCCATCGCCGCAACGAAAGCGGCGTCTTGCTGGGGCGGAATCACCCACTGCTTTTTGAGATGCGGCTTCAAAATGTTTTTTTAAAACACGGCCGATCGTGCTGTCGCTCGCTGCCTCGACAATGTGCAGTTCGACCACCTGCTTCTCGAGCATCCGCAAGGTCCAGCGCGCCCGGCCCGGCGGCGGCTGCGAGCAGGCCAGAGCGATCAGCTTCGCTTCCTTTTCGCCATCGAAAATCGGCAGAACCGAGGGGCGGCTGTGCTGCTTGCGGGTCAGCACCGCTTCGAGGCCTTCCTCCACCAGCTGTTTGCGCACCCGATAAACCATCGAGGCGCTGGTTTCCAAGGCCGCGATAATCGCGCTGTCGCTCAGACCTGCGCCGGCTTTTGACACATCCGCCATCAGCAGGATCCGCGCCTTCAACAGTTTCTTGGCCGAATGCCTGCCCTTGCGCAGCAAAGCCTGAAGCTGCTCGCGTTCTTCGGCGCTGAGCCGGACAACATATTTCTTTACCGCGATTTCCGCCTGCGTCATGATCGCCTCCGCCATCCGAATCAATCGCGGCAGCGAATCAGCAATTCCTTTCAAATTGGTTGAAGCGGGGCACTAGCCGCACGCGTCATTGCGAGGAGCGCAGCGACGAAGCAATCCAGGCACCGCCTCGCGACTCCTGGATTGAACCTCTATTTGAGAAGCTGAGTACGGGCGATGATATTCGTTGCGTTTTGGCGATGCGCTGGGCTAGCGAGACAGCCCCGCAGCCGGATTCCGATTGCACCAAAAATTCGAACGGCCTTACAATCTCAAAGGCGGACGGCCGTCCGAGCCCTTGTAAAGATTTGAGCCGCAATCGGACAAAAAGTTTTCACGTGAAACATTTCTAGAAGAATTCTAAAATACGAGTTTCTTCGAACCGCCTCGCAATGCGGCGCGAGGATGGCGGTGCCGCCGAAAGTATGCGACGCTGCTCACCTGGACTTGCCTCAAGACTCTTCCCCGCCCTGAACGGTTTCTGCAGCCGCTGGCGGTCCGGCCGGCGCCGAGCTCGGGGCCGGCAGAGCCACGGTGACAGTCTGGCTATTTTTTTCGACCGTCACTCTTCGCGCATCGATCGAACGCAAAAACCACCCCGAAACCGCTTCGCCGACACGGAGACGAACGAGACTTTTTGTGGTTTGGTCCTGAACGACCACGACATTTTGCGGCGCGCCGGTCACCGTTCCGACGAGAATAAACTGCGGCCTCTCGGGGTCGGCTGGCGGCGGCGGCGGGGCTTCAGGCGGTGCTTCTGGAGCGGCGGGAGGCGCGGGCGGGCGCCTAGACGCCGCAAACAGCGGCCGTTCCCGCGTGGCGGTGAGTTTGTCAATTGGAATGCCCCAAAGGGGATTGCCGCCCGGGGGAGGCTGCTGCCCGCTCAATGGCCTTGTGCCTGCCAGACTTGGTTCCGCGTCCAGGCGATTCTCTGCAGTGCCGCCTTCCCGAAGGCTCACACTGGTCGCTGCGTGGCTTGTGGCGCTGCTCAAGTAAATAGCGCACCCGGCCACAATCACGCAACTTCGAGGCCATAACATCGTGCCCACCATTGTTTCCGCATTCCACGGCTACCGGCTCTAAGCGCCGCGGGGTCAGGCGCGACACCGCGCCTGACCATATGAATAGGTTAGAGAACTGCCATTGGCTGTGATCCAGCTCACTTTCTCGAGCAGCTGTCCGCTCGGCCAAAACCAGCACCCTTGAAGTGGCAATCCGCAAACCGTGCCGGCCAGTTCTGCCGCAAAGTGACCTTGTTGGCGTATCCCCATCTTGTCGTAGACGCTATCGCACACGCGTGCTATTTCGAGGCTGGACCGGGCCCGGGCGGCCTTCAATCGGCGCAAACTCTTTGCGTGCAGGGGTCCGATGAGTGCGTTCAGCTCTCTCTCCGCGCCGACGAAGCGCACGATAGCGGGATTGCGCCGGCTGTGTTGCCTCGGCCTCGGCGGCCAGATCGCCATCCCTGCGCTGCTTGGCGAATTGCATGCGCTGATTCCATCGACCAACAACTTTTTCATGTGGTCCGGCCCCGACCAGGAGGTGGCCAAAGTCTATGGCGAAGGGGCCATCTTAGAGATGCTGCCGCTTTATTTGGGTGAATTCCACAACAAGCGCGAGCGGAAGTTATTTTATCCTTCTCCGAATTACTGCGGAACAGAAAAAGTGAAGTGAGGACGTTCCACGAGAGCGCCCTGAAGGTGGATCTGCGCACCTACGAGCGCCACGACTTTTACAATTTGATCATGCGGCCAGTTGGTTTCGATTTTTCCCTAGGGTTTAGACCTAATTAACCATGTTCTGATTCCCGTGCGACCCGCGGGAGTATTCGGTACCCAACAAATCCGGCAACTACACCTAGAACAATTAAATACAGTTTATTCTCGCTTGTAGCTGTCATATCGAATTTTTTGAGCCAGATAGCAGCCAATACTACTGCTGCTGCACCGCCGAGCCCAAATAATGCCCCGGTGATCAAGTCTTTAAGAACTACCCCCCTTGTTTTAGGTGATTCGCTACCCGCCGTACCACGTTGTTCCTCACCGAAGAGGGATCCGTAAGTCAACTTATAAGAAATTTGTAAAATCCCACCGAAAATAGCGGGAACTCCGACGAACAAAATCGTGTCGAACCACGTTAGTGTACCTTGTACAACGTCAGGCGTCGCCATAACACCTCCCAAAACAATTCTAGTGTGGACCCTTCAATCCCGCGCAACCGTCAAGAGTCGATTGGCCATCATTGGTGGAAAAATTTCGGGTCTCGATCCGGAAGTTCCGTACGATGGTTACGAGGTTGGCCCCCTTAGTCCCTCCTATTACTATGCGCCCTGTACCGCTGCTCTCGCCGGTATTCATGTCCTGCGCTGGCTGAGCGCGACTAAGGCTCACGCAAGCAATTTCATGACTCCCATTCACCTCAATGTGCGGTTGGGTCTGAACCGAATTGAATTCAGTGCCAAAAATAGCAGCCATTTTTTTTCTGCGCGTCCCCTAATTAGGGGACGCACTTTAACATATTTCGGACTTACGCGCGCGGACCGCCTCAGATGCCTGGCTTCGCAAATAACTTATTCATTCGGAGCAGGAACTGCGTTTAATTTACTCCGCCAGCCTCGAGGGCCGTGTTGAGGCTTTGCACGGTCTTGTCCCTGGAGCG
>CAYWHF010000324.1:0-3716 GCA_964457695.1 uncultured Methylocapsa sp. | reverse complement strand
GGCCTTTGAGGTCCGCGATCTGCGCAAGGATCGGATTGATCTCGATCATCTGGTTCGGTTCCGGAATTTCAGCCTTCTAGGATAACAGAGGTGCCTCAGGGGCCGGAATGCGCCTGAAGGGACCGCCAGCGTGAACGCGCGTTCAGAGGAGGCGGTCGGCCCGCGTCCGAGCCGCGGCCACGAGAACGGCGCCATCAAGGGGGGGATCTGCGGCGACCGCAGGCACCTCAAAACGATTAGGGGCTAAAGTTATAAAAATATATCTAGAGGGCCTTTCCTGAGCCTTACGTTTGTGGCGCGCTTTCCCCCTTCATTTCCCTGGGCCCCTGCGCTATCCGCATCTATCGTTGTGGCGGCGGAATGTTGATCAGCACGACAGCCAGGACGCCAATTGCCCAAAGAGCGGCAAGAATGCCGAGGATGCCCAAAATGCCGAGCGTCGCCCGGACTTTCTTAGGCACAAACAGCGCAATGGACACGACTATAAGTAGGGGAATGCCGATCCGAAGCATTGGAGCTGTTACCTTGATTTTTTCTTGCTTTTCCGCAGCCGCACACCGGGGCCGCCGTGAACTGATTCATCGAAATCGTTGGGAGCTGGAAGGCTACGGAGGTTTACCGTGCCGTAAGGAAAACCACGGATCCCTAGGGGGCCCGGACTGATGCCCAATCGTTCCCCATTGCTGAAAAGTCACGGAAGGGCGATCAAGGAAGACAAGTTCATTAGCTAACAGAAGCAACCTTGCGAGCGAGTTCACAGGGCAAACATGCGTGCCTATATAGAGAAGCTTCAAGGCATCACCATTTCAAGAGACCAGTGCGGCATGGGTGGTTTTTGCCCTCGCGGCGTATTGAGCGGGCAATCTCTTATGGAAGGTTGCCGCCGCCCTTTGGGGATGACGGCGCGCTATCCGTGGCAGGAAGGGCGGCCAGTGTTCGAGCGTCGATAGCGTGTAAGATTGTTGCCCTACCTGTTGCCCAGACTGATTTTGGCTTTGATCTTTGGCCTGGAATTTGTGCGAAAGCCTTTGTTTTTATTGGTGCCGCAAGAGGGATTCGAACCCCCGGCCCCATCATTACGAATGATGTGCTCTACCAGCTGAGCTATTGCGGCTTGAAACGCGCCTCAGACGACGCGCCAACAGCCTATATGCGCATCCTTTAGCCAAGATGCCGGCCCGCAGCAATGCCGGCCGCGACCGGCCGGCGTCTCCACCGGGTCCGGCGCAAAAGACTCAGGACAGCTGTTCCTGACGGGCTGGCGCGGGGCCAGCCGCCGAATTTGGCTCTCCCGAAGCCTCGGCGGATCCTTTGGCCGCCGCGGCTTCTTCCGCGGCAAGCCATCGCGCCGTAGCCTACCCCCGCGGCCCAAAAATCGCCCGCGAGAAGAGCGCGGCCAATTACGAACTTGCACTTGGATAAAATTTCGGGGGAAAGTCAACTCTTTTGGCAATCGAATCTAGCTACCGTTGGATGGACCTTCCACCCGGACGCCGGAACCATGGTTTTTAAAGAAGAATTAACGCGGCCGCGATTTGCAGCCGTATATCTGCGCGCGAGCGCCCTCGCCGTAATCTTGGGGAGCGCGGCCGTGGTCTACGGCTAATCCCTTTGACCCGGGCGTCACAAAAAGGGCAAACTCTATGCCATCTAGGGAGCCGGAGGCAGCATGACGCCGTTTCGCATCGTCGACATCGAGGATCGGCGCGCGACGGCGCGCTACCTTGCCGAGCTCGCAGCTCTTGCGCTTGCTTACATTCTGACCGGCAGGCTGGGCTTGCTGCTCGCCATGCCGCCGGGATACGCCACGGTCATCTGGCCGCCCTCGGGCATCGCCATCACAGCGCTGCTGATGCGTGGGGCGCGCCTGTGGCCGGGCATTCTGATCGGCTCTTTTGTCGTGAATTGCTACATTTCAGGCGCGTTTTCTCTCACCGACGGATTCCTTCCGGCAAAAACCCTGGCCGCGTTCGGCATTGCAGTCGGCTCTACCTTGCAAGCGCTGGCCGCCTACGCTCTCGTGAAGCGTTTCGTGGGCCTTCCATTGAGGTTCGCGCGTGTATCCGAGGTGATCCGGCTTTTCCTCCTCAGCAGCCCGCTAGCGTGCGTCATTGCCGCGACGATCGGCATCGGCACACTCCTTCTCCTCGGGCTGTTGCCACCGGACAAAGCCTTGGGCAACTGGTTTACCTGGTGGGTCGGCGATGCGTTCGGCGTGGTGGTGTTTCTGCCTTTGGGGCTGATCGCGCCGGGCAGCCGCAACCGGATTACCTGGCGCGGCAACCCGCTGGGCACGCTGCCGGTCGTCGTGATGCTGACGACGACTGTATTCGCCGCCGCGGTTGGCTTTGCTGCTTATCGCCAAAATATGCGCTTGGTGGAAGCTGGGGAGTGGGTCATACACACGCATCAGGTTATTGAACATATCGATAATTATCTTGAAGCCGCCAATAAAATATCGATCGGGCAGAAGGGTTATTTTCTTACAGGCGATGCGGGATATCGCGAACTGTACGAGTCGGCTTTGCATGACGCGCCGGTCCAAGTTTCTTTGGACAATAGCGGGGCGTACCCCTATTCCATTACCCAGGAAATGCGCATCCTACGCATAATGACAGCCGATAATCCGCGTCAGCAAGATAATCTGGTGCATCTGGACAAGGCCACCCAAAATCTATTGACGTACATGTCGGCCACCATCGAGGCTTATGATAAAGGTGGCGCACAAGCCCTTGCCGGTGATGTTGCCGTTCTACGCAGCAAAGCCCTCATGGATGCGATACCCAGCATTACTGGAGACATGGGAGGGGAAGAGGAACGGCTTCTAAAAAAACGTGTCTTTGTGGACGCTGAGGCAAACAAGCAAAATTGGAAATTATTTGTCGGCATTATCATCATTTTCTATCTGAGTATGTTGACCTTGGTATGGTTACTTACAAGAATCATGGCAAGGCTCGATGAATCCAACCTTGCGTTGAAGGAAAGCGAGAAGCAGCATCGGATCTTAGTAGAGGGTGTGCAAGATTATGCCATCTATTGGCTGGACCCTGACGGAGTTGTAGCAAGCTGGAATAAGGGTGCCGAACGCCTCAAGGGATACAGGCCCGAGGAGATTGTTGGAAAGAACTTTTCCGAATTCTATCCGGAAGGTGACCGCGCGAAGGGTGTGCCCCAACATAATCTGCAAATAGCCGTTTCGGAAGGAAAATTTTCAGGCGAAGGTTGGCGGCTGCGGAAAAATGGGAGCCTTTTCTGGGCGAGCGTGTTGATCACTCCCCTGCACGATGACGGCGGCAAATTGATTGGTTTCTCCAAAATCACGCGCGACATCAGCGAAAGCAAAAAAGCCGAAAAGGCGCTCGCCGAATCCAACAATCTCAATAACGCCATTATGGCCAGTGCATCCTATATGATTATTGCGACGGACGTCACCGGCAGGGTTATCTCCTATAATTACGAAGCAGAGAAAGAGTTGGGATACAAGGCATCGGAGGTCCTCGGCCAGCGTACAACAGCTATTTGGCATGATCGCGATGAGATTTCAAAACGAGCCGAGGAGCTGAGTGAGGAAGTGGGCAGGACCGTTGAACCAGGTTTTGACGTGTTCACGACCAAGCCACGCCTAGAGGGTGTTGAAAAACGCGAATGGACCTACATTCGTATAAACGGCAGCTCGTTTCCTGTTCTTTTAACTGTGACGGTTCTTCACGATAAGT
>CAYWHF010000323.1:0-3721 GCA_964457695.1 uncultured Methylocapsa sp. | reverse complement strand
CAAGGCTTTCTCACATTTTGCGTAGCTTGCCAACCACTTTAGACGCCGACGTCAAAATAGTATGCCAAACCGGAGCATGATACAATGTCAACGTGCATGCGCCTTGAACATTGGAGATGTACGGGCCACGTATCGACGAATGCCAAAGAGATCCAAATCGTGTTTAGTGAACAGGTTGCGTAGATGAACAGCCGAATCGGTTCCGCTGCTCGAATGAGGCCGGCTTTCACTCCCGCGGCGATAAGGATTCCTGCATGACGACGCTACCGGCTGGCACGTTGAGCAAAGTACCTGAAGTCACTCTTGGGTTTTGGGTCATCAAGGTGCTTGCGACGACATTGGGCGAGACCGGCGGCGATGCCGTAACCATGTCGATGGATCTGGGCTATGCGATTGGCAGCTTTATTTTCATCGGGATTTTCGCTGCGGCCGCCGCCGCGCAAATTCTGGCAAAAGCGTTCCAGCCCTTCCTGTATTGGGTCACGATCGTCGCGACGACAACCTTGGGTACGACGATGGCGGATTTCGCCGACCGTTCGCTCGGTATCGGCTACTTTGGTGGATCGTCGATTTTATTTGCGGGACTGATTGTTTCCTTGGCGGTATGGCGCTGGTCGGAGGGTTCCATCTCCGTCAATACCGTCGCGACTCCCCGGGCCGAGATGTTCTATTGGGTGACAATCTTGTTCTCGCAGACGCTCGGCACGGCGTTAGGCGACTGGATGGCCGATACGAACGGGCTCGGCTATGAGGCCGGCGCGGTCGTCTTCGCCGCTGGTCTGGCGGTTGTCGCCGCCGGATATTTTTACACGAAAATCCCGCACACTTTGCTGTTTTGGGCGGCCTTTATTCTAACGCGGCCGCTTGGCGCAACGCTCGGGGACCTGCTGGACAAGCCGCTCGATCGCGGCGGCCTGGAGATCAGCCGCTATCTCGCCTCAGGCATTCTCGCGGCGGTCATTGCCGCCCTCATCCTCATCCTCCCGCAACGGGCGGGCGTGCATCCGGGCACTCAAGAGCGGAAGGCGTAAAGCAGCTTATTGATCCACTCGTTTAACACAAGCACCCCAGGCTGAAACGCGTGATACAGCCGGAGAGCCCCGGCCACAGAAGCCCGCCCGGCACGATGAGCGGCCCGCTGCGAGCATTGCTCTTTGCACGGGGCCTGCGCGATTTCGGCGACGGCTTTGTTGCCGTGCTGCTGCCGGTCTATCTCAAATTGCTTGGCTTTTTGCCGTTCGAGATCGGTGTCTTGGCGGGCGCTGCGCTCTTTGGCTCCTCGGCTCTCACTTTCGCAGTCGGCTTTCTCGGCGTGCGCTATGACCACCGGCGCTTGCTGCTTTGGGCCGCGGCATTGATGAGTGCGACCGGCGTGGCCCTGTCGATCGTTAGCTCCTACGCGTTCTTGCTCGCCGTTGCGTTTGCCGGAACGGTCAATCCGTCATCCGCAAGCGCTAGCACTTTCGTGCCCGTCGAACACGCCGTGCTGACGCGCGAGGTGGGAGACCGCGAGCGGACGTGGGTTTTCGCGCGCTACAGCCTGGTCGGCGCGCTCGGCGCGGCCTGCGGCGCACTCTTCTCTTTGTCATGGCAAGCCTATCCGCTCATTATCTGCGGCGTGCTGAAAATCGTTTATGATACTTTGTTGCTCTACCAATTCCGCGGCCTGAAGCCGCCCGAGGAGCGCTGACGCAAACGCGATGTTGGCCCACCGTCTCGCTCGCGCCCGGGCCCTGCGCGTCAAACATCGGGCGCGATGATTCCCGCAACGGCGGGTGCGTGCCGCCGGCACAGCCGGGTCATCATGTCTGCCTAAAGCAACCGCCGCAGGGAGCGGGCGCCGAGCCACGCCAGCACGGCGCAAGGCAGGATATGGCTGAAGTAAAGCCGCAGCAATTCGCGTTCGGAGCCCTTGCGCCGGATCGCGACTAGGATTGCCGGGGCGATCGCATAATAGCGGGCAATGTCGCGCGGGCCCTGCGGCATCCTCCTCAGAACTTGGTCGCGGTAGCGCCGCAATTCCCTCAGCTCGAAGCAGTTGTCGGGCAGCCCCACTGCCTCGCAGCATGCGGTGGTCAAAAAGCAACATTGTTGCGCATGCGTGATCTGAAAGTCCTGCTGACTTTTTCGTTTGAGCACGAGACGCCGCAACTCGTCGATAGCTTCGTTGGTTGCAACTGGCGTCGCATCGAAGAACACCAGCTCTTGCCCGTCGACGAGCACGCTTGCCTTGATGGGTTCGTCGCGGCGTAAGGCATCCAACAATTTATCCCGCGTCTCGCTCTCAAAATCTTTTGCATGTACCTCCCCCAGCGTAAGGCGGCCAATCTCCTGGTTGCTGGCAAACAGCCGGATTGGCAGGCTCTCCAAGTCATCGATCTTGATCGCGGGCGGCGCGTCATCGACCTGGATTGCTCCGCCTTCCTCATCTCCCTCTGGCCCGTAGCCGTGTGGCCCCCACCCAGATTCTGAGTTGACTGCGAACGAGGCGATCGGATTCTCTCCACCTAAATGGATTACCGGCCGTCCCCGCAGCATCAGCCACTGGCGGCCAACTTTGAAAATGGGGCTGTTCCTGACGCGCCAAACCGCGTTTCCGCTCCCAAATAGGGCATCACTGGAAAGATGGTCGACGATCACCTCCCAGCTTCCCTTCTCGAGACGAAAATCCTCGACGGGCGGGCACAGGGGATTCGGCGCAGCTGCCGGCCGCCGGGGGTTCGGACCGGGGCGAGGAAATGGCCGTTCGGGCGAGCGGGTCTCTTGCGCCCGAAGCGGCCGGACCGGCAGCAAGCCGGCAAACAGCAGCCCCATGAGTGCAACCACACGCCGGCGATCGCTGATCAATGACATTGCTCGCCTCTCTAATGGCAGTGCTCCAAACCCAACAGCACGCTAGTCAATCGAAGTGACCTTGAGGTGTTTGAACAAAAAAATCTGACCCTCCTTCCACTTGTCGACCTGAGCATACGTTCCGAACATGACGTCTCCAGCCGGCTGCGGTGCGTGCTGATCACGGTATTTCGCCCCATTGACATACATCGCGACCAAGTTGCCCTTCAAGGTGACACGGAGGAGGTTTACTGCACCAGGACCCTTCTTGACTTCCGCCATCACCTGGCTGTGGACTGTTAAAAATTTATTCTGAGCAAAACGATGGATGCCCGCAGTGCCATCTGCTGCTACTGAGAAGAGA
Source organism: uncultured Methylocapsa sp. (assembly GCA_964457695.1). Lineage (GTDB taxonomy): Bacteria > Pseudomonadota > Alphaproteobacteria > Rhizobiales > Beijerinckiaceae > Methylocapsa. The sequence continues at coordinate 525 of CAYWHF010000323.1, read as the reverse complement.
TAAAACGATTTATAGTCCGGGGCCCAAAAGATGATACCGGCCATTGGATTGTTGTCGGTGGCCGCTGGAAATGCCGTCTCAACGCAGATGTCGGCATCGCGGACAAGGAACAGCAGGTTCAGGTTGCGAAAGCTGGTTACGTCAGAAGGAAACTGGATCGTCATCGAATTATTCCGAAAACGAAGCGCCTGATCCCGGTCCCAACCCCCGCTGTCGTCTTTGAAGTTATCCTCGAAAATGACGGTTTTTCCCTCGCAGGCGAAAGTGGCACCGGCGGATAATATCGCGCAAAGGCCGACTGCGGCAGTTATCAGAATCTTGCGACGGAGCACGTCTTACTCCTCACTGGAATGCTAGAATCTTTGGACCCATAAAGACTTATTGTAATATTGGCGGTTTGCCGACGCAAGACTAGGCCTATCCGCTCATTATCTGCGGCGCGCTCAAGATCGTTTAGGATATTTCGTTGCTCAACCAATTCCGAGGCCTGAAGCCACCCGAGGAGCGCTGACGCAAACGCGAGCT
>CAYWHF010000322.1:0-3730 GCA_964457695.1 uncultured Methylocapsa sp. | reverse complement strand
CGTGCCAACCCCAATTATTCCCCCAGCCCCAGTTAGCGCCGTGCCAACCCCAATTGTTGCCCCAGCCCCAGTTAGCACCGTGCAAGCCGGCCAAAGCAACAGTGGTGCCGCGCGCGGCCGCAGCGCCAGGGAACACGCGCCCGTTGTTAAGTCCGGCCACGCCGCCTCGGAACCCTTGCGCATTCTGAAAACGAGAAACCCCGCCACGAATGCTCGAAGCCCCCGCAAAGCCGCGTTGGACGTTTAAGAAGTGGCCGTTGTTGCCCCTAAAGCCGCGCTGGACGTTTATGAACCGGGAGTTAAAGCCGCCGCTGCGTTGGAACCGCGCGAATCCGGGGTTGAAGCTTCTGAAGCCCGGACGAAACCCGCCAAAGCCCTGGCGGAATCCGCCAAATCCCGGATGAAACCCGCTAAATCCCGGACGAAACCCGCCGAAGCCAGGGCGGAACCCGCCGAAGCCCGGATGGAAGCCGCCGCCAAAGCCACGGAAGCCCCCGCCGAATCCGCGGAATCCGCCGCCAAAGCCGTGGAAGCCGCCGCCGCCAAAGCCGCGGCCACCCCAACCCGCGAACGCCGACTCCGGATAGCTCAAGCACAGCGTCGTGCCAAGCGCCAGGGCCAGAAAGAGCAGGCTTATGCGGGCTAGCAAATGATTTACGCCGCGAAGCCCAGGCAGACAGCTGCGTTGGATAATTGCAATGCTCGAACGGTTGTGAACTGCGCTTGCCATTTCACGCGGCTCCTTGGCCAGTCCTTATTGACGGGGTCTCCACCCAAACGGTGCTCAGAATTTGTCTCCGGACACATTTATCCGCAGCATACGGCTTAAATATGCCGGCGCAACTGCAAATCAAATATGTCCAACCAGGCTGCCGCTCAAATGTTAGGAGCCGGCCGGCAAAAGCCGCCGCAAATTTTTATCGGGCCGTGCTATGTGGCTTGGCCAAACGGGGAAGTGCGCGCGGCAGCCTTTAAGCCTTGGCTGGCTGCTTCAAGGCGATCCCTTTGTCTGAAAAATGCGCCGCGAGTTCACCTGTCTGAAACATTTCCCGGACGATGTCGCAGCCGCCGATGAATTCCCCCTTGACGTAGAGCTGAGGAATTGTCGGCCAGTCCGAAAAATCTTTGATTCCCTGCCGCATCTCGTCGCTTGCGAGGCAATTTACGGATTTGTACGCCACACCCAGATAGTTGAGGATCTGCACAACCTGCCCGGAAAATCCGCATTGCGGAGAGTCGCGTGTGCCTTTCATGAACAAGACAACGTCGTTGTTGTCGATTGTGGACTGAATTTCATCGTTAATACCCATTCGGTGTCCTTTCCAGTGACTGTCTTTCGTTTGGCGAGGCGATGCCGCTTATTTTGGCGCGGAAGTTTGCAGTTGCAACGCGTGCAGCGCGCCGCCCATGGTTTGCCCGAGCGCCTTATAGACGAGCTGGTGCTGCTGAAGCTTGGATTTGCCAGCAAACTTTTCGGAAATAACGACCGCTGCAAAATGATTGTCGTCGCCGGCAAGATCTGTGATCTCGACCTGCGCATCGGGGATGCCCTGCTTGATCAAGCGTTCTATCTCGGCTGCTTCTATCGGCATTGTGCCTTCTATCCTTGCTTGCCGTGGCGCTTACGGATTTCCGCCCGCAATGAACTGTGGCAGCCAGTCCTCATGGCTCCGTGCCAGGTCGGCTAGCAATATGGCGGGCGCGCCGCCCAGGGTCAACTTATCTCCGCCTGTCGTCCCGATGATTTCGTAGGCGACGCCCGCGGCTTTCGCCGCGCCACGGATCGCGTCCGCTTGGGCAGGCACTGCCGTGAGGATATAGCGGGCCTGATCCTCGCCGAAGAGAAAAGCGTATTCCGGCAAATTGGTTGGGACCGCAATCGAAGCACCGATACCGCCCGCGATCGCCATTTCGGCGAGCGCCACCGCCAAGCCGCCATCGGAGATGTCATGCGCGGCGCTCACCCGTTGCTGCTGAATGAGGGTGCGGACAAAATCGCCGTTGCTCTTTTCCTGCACAAGGTCAACCGGCGGCGGCGCGCCGTCGTCGCACCCGCAAATATCGCGCGCATAAAGAGATTGGCCGAGCCAGCCATCGGTCTTGCCAATTAAGAGAATCTTTTCGCCCGCCTGCTTGAAGGCCAATGTGACCGTGCGGCGAACATCTTCGATGAGGCCGACGCCGCCGATCGCAGGCGTCGGCGGAATGCCGCATCCGCTCGTCTCGTTATAAAGCGAGACATTGCCCGAAACGATCGGGAAATCAAGCGCGCGGCAGGCCTCGGAAATTCCCTCAATGCAGCCGATGAGCTCGCCCATGATCTCCGGCTTTTCCGGATTGCCAAAATTGAGATTGTCGGTCGCCGCGCGGGGCAGGGCGCCGACGGCGTTGAGATTGCGAAAGGCCTCAGTGACGGCCTGTTTTCCGCCCTCATAGGGGTCGGCCGTGCAATAGCGCTGCGTCACATCGGTGGTCAGCGCAAGCCCCTTGGGACCGTCGCCGATGCGGATCACCGCCGCATCGCCGCCGGGAGGCTGCACCGTATTGCCCAGGATCAAATGATCATATTGCTCATAGACCCAGCGTTTGGAGCAAAGATCGGGGCTCTTTATCAAACGCAACAGCGCCTCGGCATGGGAGACCGGCGCTTGCAGAGCGGCTGCATCAAGCTTTCGTTTCTTGGGCATAGGTACATACGGGCGGTCATAAAGCGGCGCCGCGTCGCCAAGCTCTTTTATCGGCAAATCGGCTTTGACCGCGCCTTGATATTTGACAACAAATCGCAACGTGTTCGTGGTCTTGCCAATGACCGCAAAATCGAGGGCCCACTTGCGGAAGATTGCCTCTGCCTCAACTTCCTTTGCCGGATCGAGCACCATGAGCATGCGCTCCTGGCTTTCCGAAAGCAGCATTTCGTAAGCCGTCATGCCGGTCTCGCGGCAGGGAACGCAATCGAGATCGAGCTCTATTCCAAGATCGCCCTTGGCCCCCATTTCGACCGCCGAGCAGGTGAGGCCTGCCGCACCCATGTCCTGGATCGCAATGACCGCGCCCGTTTGCATCAATTCCAGGCAGGCTTCGAGCAGAAGTTTTTCGGTAAAAGGATCGCCGACCTGCACCGCAGGGCGCTTTGCTTCGGCATCGGCCTCGAAAGAAGCGGAAGCCATCGTCGCGCCATGAATTCCGTCGCGGCCAGTTTTCGATCCAAGATAGACGATTTTTTTATCTATCCCGCTCGCCTTGGCATAAAAAATCGCGTCTTTGTTTGCGATCCCCACGGCCATTGCGTTGACCAAAATATTCCCGTCATAGCCCGTATCGAAATTCACCGAGCTGCCGACGGTTGGCACGCCAAAACTATTGCCGTAGGCGCCAATCCCGGCAACGACCCCCGCAACAAGATGGCGCGTGCGCGGACGTTTTGGTGCGCCGAAACGCAAGAGGTTTAGGCAGGCGACAGGCCGCGCGCCCATGGTAAAAACATCGCGCAAGATGCCGCCAACGCCCGTCGCCGCACCCTGAAAAGGCTCGATGAAAGAAGGATGGTTGTGGCTTTCCATCTTAAAGACGCAGGCGAGCCCATCGCCAATATCGATGACGCCCGCGTTTTCGCCCGGCCCCTGAATGACCCATGGCGCCTTGGTCGGGAGCCTTCGCAGGTGAATTTTTGAGGATTTGTACGAGCAATGCTCGTTCCACATGGCCGAGAAAATGCCGAGCTCGGTGAAGC
>CAYWHF010000321.1:1898-3745 GCA_964457695.1 uncultured Methylocapsa sp. | reverse complement strand
CCGTTGATGCTGGCCACGATGACCTGGGCGAAGGCAGGGCCTAGGCCGGGAACAGCGCAAGCGGCGACAATAGCGATGGCCAAGGCGAACCCCAACCAAGTACCCGCAACGCGTGCAGCAAAAAGCCCGCATTGATCTCGTTCCTTGTCCATTCCGCGATTTTCTCCGCCTACGGGTATATAGGGCGCCTCACCCTCAGGCTTCGTGCGCGCCGGGTGCTGCCGCGCGGGACATGAGAATTCAATATTTCGCATCGTTGAGCTACTTGGTGCTAGGAAAGGACTCGCCTGCCTTGGTGCTTCCCACACCATCGAGCGACTTGGTGTTAAGAAAGGACTCGTTTACACTGGTGCTTCCCAGCGTGCGCAGCTGTAGTTGCACCAGCACGGTTTGGTTGCGGACCAAGGAGCCGCTGCCGTAATCTTGATAGGCCGAGGCGTAATTGACCGAAAAGCTTGTGCATTCGTCCTGATATCCGGCGCCCGCGCCGAAGGCGGCGACCGCAAACGGGCCAGGGTTGGTATAGCCAATTATGGCTGGGGGGTATAGGTGGCGACTCATATCGAATGTTATGTTTCCCTGCGCATAATAATTGTCGTTGAACTTGTAGCGCGAGGAAATCGAGAGGCCTTCGCGCCGAACATAATAGCCGATGAGGGGTTGGGCCTCATAGTTTGCGAACTGTATCGCACCTGTCAGCGCACCCAAATTGTAGGTCGCCACGAGATCGAGCCGCCGCGCCGCCAATGTATCGACGTCGAATCGTGCCTTGGCAAGAAATGAGAAAATCGGATTGGGTACTATCGTTAGCGCGGTAACATAATCGGAGGACCGCGTGTCGAGGCCTGAGCTGAGACCGACGTTGGCGGCGTCCGGGGTCGCGTAGGAATTTGTCCCGGCAAGCTGGTAGGATTGCCCCCCGATCAAGTTGATATGACCGCCGTCATTGAAATTCGCAGTCAGCTGCGCCCCATAATTGGCTCTCGCACCGGTTTCGAACCGGTCGTAGCCGGAATATTTGCTCCAATCGAACAAGGTGGAGTCATCAAAGACGAGGCTCTGTGCATCCAAATTCACGAGCGAGTTTGAGCCGATCTGCTGATTTGGACGCAGAATAAACTGTCCGATCGGTTCGAATACAAGGGAGGCAAAGCTCGTCTTGGCAAGAAAGGGATAGCGATAGTCGATGCCAACCCCCGGGGTGAATGCGCCAAAAAAATTCGTGTCCTTAGTGCCGAGAAAATTCTGCTGCGATTGATTAAAATAGGTCGAACTGCCCAAGGCCGACGAAAAAGTGTAGATATTGGACGTATTGATGTCGAGCCATTCACCATTCAGCCGGGCAAAGGCAAAGGGGGTAAAGACTTCGCCGATCGGATCGATATATTTGCGCTGCCAGGATGCTTCCAAGGTAGCGCGCGTGTAGTCTCCGCCGAGTCCACGCAAAAGGCAATTGCTCGTTGTCACGCCAGGAACGTAAAGGCCGAGCGGGTTGGTTTTTGTGACCTTGCTACGGCAAATGTCATAAAGACCAAAGGCGCTGTCGAGATCACGTGCGCCGACCGCTTGAAAACTCGCCGAGCTTGCCGACAGGCTGGACAGATTGAAATCGAGCCCGGCCTGCCCGCCAATGCCGAATGATTTGGCAGGATCGATATCAAAGGTTTTATTATAGTCCCAAACCGGATGCGCGAATGGCTGCTGCGGCTGAAAGTCATGGCTCGATAAACCTTCGAAATAATAGCCGCGCAAATCAAAATACCCGCGATCCCCCTGACCCGTAAGATAAACTGTCGAAGTCGTTTCGCTAAAATAGTTGAATGATACAGCCTGGTTTGGCACATGAT
>CAYWHF010000321.1:0-1798 GCA_964457695.1 uncultured Methylocapsa sp. | reverse complement strand
GTCGAAGTCGTTTCGCTAAAATAGTTGAATGATACAGCCTGGTTTGGCACATGATAGTCGTTAAGGTACCATTTGTCCGAAAGGAGCGTGAATTCCCAGCCAAACTTCCACTGATCGGCGATGTAAAAATCACCCTTGCTTTCAACTGATCCACGCAGGGATTGATTGCCAGAGCCGTAGGGTGACAAAGGGAAGACGGTACGGTTTTGTTCGTCAATTCCCGTTGCCCGGATATAGTATTCGCCGGTTTCAAACCGCTGCCGCCATTCGGCGTTGGCGAAGAACCCTTGCTGGGAATAATAGGTCGGCCTGAAGGTGAGGTCGTAATCGGGCGCAAGTGCCCAGAAAATCGGAAGTCCGATGCCGGCCCCAAGGTGACCACTGTAGGCCAGGTAGGGAGAGAGAAGGCCTGACTTGCGCGTGACGGTTGGATCGGGGGCGGAAAAGAACGGCACATAGGCAAGCGGGATGCCGAGGAATTCGAGGGAAGCATCCTCGAAGTAGACCATTTTTTCCTCATTTTTGTGGATGATGCGTTTGGCGCGCACCCGCCACAAGGGTGGCTTGTCGGGATTGTCCTTACATGGTTCGCAAGCCGTGTAAGTGCCCTTATCGAAGACTGTGGTATCGCCCTCGATGCGCTCGGCGCGCGGCGCGCTGAAATAAGTCTTGTAGGTTCCGGTGGACGCGCCCGCCAAGGCAGGCTGGCCTCCGGGCAATGGGCCCGGCGGCACGTTCACATATTTCTTTGGCGGCGTCTCCGCGCGCAGGCTTTCGATGAAGCCGTCGCGAAAGTCATTGGTCAGGTCGAATCGCTCGCCATGCGTCACGGTGCCATCGCGGTCGGTGAATTTCGCGTGGCCTTCCGCATAGACTCTGCCGCTATTGCGGTTATAGACGATGCGATCCGCTTCGAGCGTCCGGCCCTGGTAATAAACCCGCGCATTGCCTTCGGCAGAAACCGTGTTTTTATCAACATCATAGCGAAGTTCGCCGGCCTCAACGAGCATCTTGGAAGATTCACTCTTTGTGCCGCTCTTGGCCGGCGGCAATGCTGCCGTTTCCGCCGCTGCCGGTACCGAGACTGCCAGCAATGCTGCGCAAAAGAATGGGATTGCCGGCGCAACCGCGGACCGCACGATCCACTGCGCGCGGCGAACAGGGGCAACCCAATTCGCGGGGCAAATACGCCGCCCCATTATCCATCCTCCTGACCCAGCAAGGCGAACGCACCAAGCAGACACGCGACGGCGGCGGGCGACCAAGCCGCGACGGGCGGGCTGAGCAAACCGGCTCCGCCCAAATCGCCCACGAATTTTGCTGCCGCATAAAGCACGAATCCTGCGCCCACGCCCCCCAAAACCAACTGCTCTACGCCACCAAAACGGAAAAACCTTAAGGAAAAAGCTGCGGCAATTAATATCATAGCAATAAAAAGGAGCGGCCGCGCCAAAAGTGTATGGTATTGCATCCGGTAGCCGGTCCCATCGAAGCCCGCCGCCTCGGCTTTTGCGGCCGCTTCCGGCAAGTCCCAAAGCGACACAGCATCCGGAGCGATCGTCCCCCGCGCGACGTCTTCCGCAGAGAGGGTTGTCGCCAGCAGATAGTTTCCAGCGGTAAAGCTGTCCTCTCCTGGCGCCGTAACCTGCGCACGGTTCAGTTGCCAGACTCCGGGCAGGAGCCAGCCGGTTTGAGCGTCGATCCGATGTTCGAATTTGCCCGAGAGGCCGTAGACATACGCCGTGATGGCGGAAACCCCGGTGCTGTTCGCAAACACTTGCCCCGCCTTAATGAACGT
>CAYWHF010000320.1:0-3756 GCA_964457695.1 uncultured Methylocapsa sp. | reverse complement strand
GGCATTTGCCGCGTTTGTAGTTCGCCATGAAAAGCATCCTGTTCAGTTGCTACTTCATGGCGGCCTCCTTCAAACAACGACGACGCTCATGCCTCGCCTGCCCCGCGCTGTCCAGGCCCGCGCAGAACGTCGGCGCGCTTTACACTCCGATTATTTTGCTCGCGCCCCTTACCATCACCCATATTTTTGAATGACCGGAGATCCTGGACCCGCGCATTCAGGAGCCGTTAGACTGCGAAGAGCACGCATGGGCGCTCCTAAAGGGCGGCTATGAAGAATTATTAGACCTTTTGCGCGGCACCGGCGCCCCGAGCCGCAATTGATCCTCAAGGACTTGAGTCTCGCTCGAGTCCACTTGTCGAGTCTCGATCAGGACAACGGCAAGTTCGGAATGGTCCGCAGACGTTTGAAAGATCGGTAATGAGGCCGGAGATCGCCCGTTAGTCGACGTTCCGGATCACCGCTAAAGTCGCTCCATGGAAGAAACTCAAGCGCGCAACGAAGCCATTAGGGGCAATAGCTGAGAAGGTCGCGCGAGACGCCGCCCTTCACTGGCAACACTGTCTAGGTCGACTTCCGGATTGTCAAACGGCTTCCAAAAGGAGCCCCTATCGGCGTGCAAAAGGGACCCCCTTTTTCAGTAGGACGCGCGAGCGCGCGGAGCCATGCGCAGCGCAGCGTGCGAGCGCTGTCCGGTCCCGCGTTGGTTGATGAAGGGTTACGGGGTGGGGGTTTGGGGGCGGGGTTTTCCGCCTAAGGGGTTAAGAGGCGCGCTTGCGCGCAGCGCGATTTTTCAAGCGCCAGCTTTCATTGCCGGTCTCGATAATATCGCAATGATGGGTAAGCCGATCGAGCAGCGCCGTGGTCATCTTGGCGTCGCCGAAGACGGTTGGCCATTCCCCGAATGCCAGGTTGGTGGTGACGATGATCGAGGTGGTCTCGTAAAGCTTTGAGATCAGATGAAACAGCAATTGCCCCGAGGATTTGGCAAACGGCAAATAGCCGAGCTCGTCGAGCGCCACCACGTTGAGACGCGCCAATTGGCCGGCTAGCAAACCGGCTTTTCCCGCGCGTGCTTCGGCTTCCAGACGATTGACCAAATCGACGACGTTGAAGAAGCGGCCGCGTACGCCTGCGCGCACGACATTGGCGGTGATGGCGATGGAGAGATGGGTCTTGCCTGTGCCCGTGCCCCCGACCAGCACGATGTTGCGCTTCTCGGCCAGAAAGCTTCCTGCGTGCAGCGTTCGCACCAGTTCAGCATTGATCGGCGTGCCCTCGAAGACGAAGTCCTCGAGATCTTTGGCGATCGGCAGCTTAGCGGCGCTCAAGCGATAGCGGATCGAGCGCATGCGCCGCTCGGCGGTCTCGGCCCTGATCAGATCGGCGAGCACTTCGGTGACGTCGCGCTGGCGCTTGACCCCGGCGGTGACGGCTTCGTCATAGGCCAGCGCCATGCCTTTAAGGCCCAGCTCGTTCATGGCCGCGATCAATTCATGCCGCTGCAAGCGCGCCCTCCCTCAGATGATCGTAGCGGGCGCAATCGGCGAGTGGCGGATGGGTCAGCGCCAGCCGTTCCGGGGTCGTAATCGGCTCGGGCGCCGGCGGCTCGCGGCGGCGCGCTAGGATGTTGAGGATCACTTCGTCGCTGGCGGCGTGATCGGCCAGCGCCTCGGCAATGGCCGCTTCGACATTGTCCAAGCCATCGCTCAACGCCATCGCCAACACGCGCACAAAGCGCCGATCCGCTTCATCGCTCTTGCCAAGCCGGCGGCGCAATTCGCGAAGGCCGGGCGGCAAGGTCCAGTCGGCAAACGGCGCGCCGTTTCGCAGCGCCCCCGGCTTTTGCGTTAAAATCGGCACATAGTGCCAATAATCATACGAGGTCTTGTTGCGTCCGAATTGGCGCTCGTGGTCAGCGACGACTTTGCCGTCGCAGCGGACGACAATGCGATCGGCGTAAGCGCGCACTTGCACCACCCGCCGCGCCGCCTCGCTCATCACCGAGTATTTATTGCGGTCGAAGCTGACCAAACAGGTGGAGCTCGCCGTCGCCTCGCGCTCATGAAAGCCGTCAAACGGCGCACGCATCGGCGCCAGCGCCGGACGCTCGAGCGCAAACGCGGCCTCGATGCTGAGATCGCGCCGCTCGGGATGGGCATTGTCGGCACACCAGCGCCTACATTCCGCCTCAAGCCAGCCGTTGAGCTCAGCCAAGCTCTGAAAGTGCAAACGCGGCTTGAAGAAACGCTCGCGCGCCGTCCCCACCTGCTTTTCGACCTGGCCTTTCTCCCAACCCGCCGCCGGCGAACACGCCGTTGGCGTGAAGCCATAGTGATCGCACATCAGCAAGAAGCGGCGGTTGAAGAGCCGTTCCTTGCCTATAAACACGGTCTGCACCGCAGTCGTCATATTGTCGTAGATGCCGCGCGTGGTGATGCCGCCGAAAAACCCGAAAGCCCGTGCATGGGCGTCAAACACCATCTCTTGGGTCTCGCGCATGTAGGCGCGAAGGTAGAATTTCCGGCTTGCGCACAGCCGCACGTGCGCCACCTTCACCGTGATCGTGGCCCCGCCCAGCACCACAATCTCGTGGCTCCAATCGAATTGGAACGCTTCGCCTGGCTGAAACGTGAGCGGTACAAACGCCTCGCCAGGCGGCGTGGGTTTGCTGAGCCGCCGCCGCTTTTGAGCGTAGCGCCGCACCGCGTCGTAGCTGCCGTCAAAGCCTTGGCGCCGCAACAGATCATGGATGCGCGTCAGCCGCAGCCGCTCCTTGCGCGGCCGCGCGTCGTCTTCGTCGAGCAGCGCATCCAAATGATCCGTGTAAGCGCCCATTTTGGGCATTGGCTGGCGCTCGCGCCGTGCGTAAGCCGCCTCCGCCGTCGGCGCCCGCAGCGTGGCGCGCACAAACTTCCGCGACACGCCCAACTCACGCACAATATGCTTAATCGACTGGCCCGCCGCATGCGCGGCGCGAACCTCCGCCCGCTTGTTCACCCCGTGCATCCTAGAACTCGACTGCTTGGTTGAAGCCAAGCGGTCCGGCCTAACAGATCGAGATGAGGGGTCCCTTTTCGACGCCGATCATCACGATTAAGGGGTCACTTTTGCACGCCGCTCCACACGGAAGATGAGGGCAGGCCCCTTGAAGCCGGCGGTCAGGCGCAGGCTTCAAACCCCCGCAAGCTGCGATCGTTAAGAGCGATGGCGGTAAGCGTTGCGGAAAAGTCGGGACCAGATCCCGGCAGGTGTGATGCGGAAAGGCGAGCGCAAGCGAACCGTTGCTGACGTGTCGAGACGGTCAGACGACGTCGAAACCAGGGGAACGCCGAAACCCTGGGACAAGCCCCCAAGCGAGGGACCACCTTAGCGCAGTTATTGAGCGCGCCAGCCATTCGAGAATGATGGCGACCAGGCAGGCCGTGGCCCCAGGCGGACATCGCGACGACGGGAACAGGGGCTTATTGCTTCAGTCGCAATTGGCCCATGAAGTCGCGTTTCCCGATGACCACGCCATTGTGACGGAGAATGTCATAGGCGGTTGCGGCATGAAAATAGAAGTTGGGTATAGAAAACGAGAGCAGGAAGTTTTCTCCAGTGAATGGCAACACGCGGTCCCTGAACTCGAACCGCCTATCTCGACCTTCGAACGCGTTTAATTCAACCGGCCCCCAAACGCCCAAACGGCCGAAGGCCCCCCACACAAAACCCTTTAAAACCACCAAAAGTGTCGGGCGGCACCCCCAAACGGGG
>CAYWHF010000319.1:0-3760 GCA_964457695.1 uncultured Methylocapsa sp. | reverse complement strand
GAACTCTCGACCTCTCCCTTACCAAGGGAGTGCTCTACCACTGAGCTACCGCAGCTTAACAGAAAACGTACCAATCTCATTTCCCGGTAGCAAACCATTGCACCGCAAATATGCCTTATAGTAGCTCATTCTGCTTCGCCACAATCCTAATTTTTGGAGGCGCTCGCTGGCTTGGGTTTGGCGGCCATTGCTCTGTGGGTAATTGTTTTTTGAGATATAGGCTGTGCCACGAAGGCACATTATGTGAAACGCAGCATGTGAAACGCAGCGACCACCCAGCGTGCCTTTAGCAATGAGTCAGCGCCCATAAAGCTGTTCAAAACCGCTGAATTTTGGCCCTGCTCGACGTGAGCGCGGAGCGCTGACGTGTCGGCGGGTTTTGGCAAGGCAAGTTCGTTTTTCGCTAGGGCAATCAGAAGCTCGGCGTAATCCTCTAAACCTGCCAGTGAGATGGCTTGCCGCGTGCCAAGCATTCCCGCCGCGTATTGGCGCAATATTTCAAGCTGTAGTGGATCGGTTTTGGCCATAGATAAGATTCTACCATAAAAACTAACGGCCCAAGAAGAAACTTCCTGCGAGTCCTGAGATCGCGCGCTCCGCGCAGCGTGAAGATCTGGCCTCGGCCGCTTGACCATAGCGCTTCTCTGCAATGGTTGCTTAAGAATTGCATCGCGGTTGCGCTTGATGGCCGCGAGCGGGAAGCACTTTGTTTCCAAGCGAGGCGCCCGTTTGATGCTTTGGACGCGTTCGCGCGCCATTGCAGAGGGCCGTCCGTTCGATTCTCCCGGCAGCCGAAATGGACCCAAAGGGCGGAGCGCCTCCCAAATCGGCAAAGTCGGTAAAAGGCGCGCATTCCCGCACAGAAAAATGCAACGGTGTTGGTGCACTCTCCGCGCACCAAGGGAATGCGATTCTCGTGGCCGCCCCTCGATTGCAATTGATTGAATGAGACACGCGGCGCGGACGTCCCTCAGCGCCGCGACGGCCGGAGAATTCTTCGCCATGAAACCGATGAGTGCCAGCCGGCTCAAGGCGCAGGAAGAACATTTCAGGCTGCTTTTCGAGCTCAATCCCGTGCCGATGTGGGTTTATGATCCCGGCAGCCTGAAATTTCTGGCCGTGAACGAATCCGCTCAAGCGCATTACGGCTATTCCGAGGAAGCTTTTTTGAAAATGAGCTTGCTCGACCTGGTGCCGCAAGACGAGAGGGATGCAAACGAGAAGGCGATTCGGAGCAATCCCGATTGGAAGGACGGCTCTGGGTATGTTTGGCGGCATATCAAGGCAGACGGGAGCGAGATCGAAGTCCTCACGTCGTGGCGCGACATTCAATTTCGTGATGCACCTGCGCAGCTCGTTGCGGTAATGGATGTGACCGAGAAACGCCAAGCTGAAAAACGCCTGAGCTACATGGCGCGCCATGACGGGCTCACCGGTCTGCCAAACCGGCTCTTATTTCACGAGTGCCTTGACGAAGCGCTGCTGCGCGTGCGCCGGAACAAGAAGAAGCTCGCCATTCATTACCTTGACCTGGATCACTTCAAGAACGTCAACGATAGCTTGGGACATTCCGCAGGCGACAAGCTGCTGACGGCAGTGGCAGAGCGTCTCCGGTCATGCGTGCGCGAGGACGACATTGTTGCCCGGTTAGGCGGCGACGAATTCGCGATTCTGCAAATGGCGCTCAACGGACCGCACGAGGCGCAGGCCCTGGCCGAACGCATCGAAAAGCTCGCAGCCGTACCTTACGATATCGACGGACAGCAAATCATGAGCGGGGCCAGCGTCGGCATCGTACTTGCTCCGGCTGACGGCGACGAGCAGGACGAGCTCATGAAAAACGCAGACCTGGCCCTCTACCGCTCCAAGGAAGAGGGCAGGGGCACATTCCGCTATTTCGAGCCGGGCATGGACGCGAGCTTCCGCGCGAGGCGCGCGCTCGAAAGCGACTTGCGCAAAGCACTTCGCTTAGGCGAATTCGAACTCGTCTATCAGCCCCTCGTCAACCTTAAGACCGGAGATATATCCGGCTTTGAAGCGTTGCTTCGCTGGCACAGTACCGAGCGCGGGATGGTGCCGCCGGGTGAGTTCATTCCGCATGCAGAGGAAACTGGCCTCATTCTTCCGCTCGGCGAATGGGTTCTGCGGGAAGCCTGCGCCGAGGCGGCAAGGTGGCCGGGAGATTTGAAAATCGCGGTCAACCTTTCGCCCGTTCAATTCAAGAAGGGCAATTTACCGGAGACGGTCCGCGCAGCGCTCTCGGCTTCGGGTCTGCCTGCTGCGCGCCTCCAACTCGAGCTTACCGAATCGATTCTTCTTGAGGACAGCAAGATGAACCTCGCCACTTTGCGCCATTTGCGCGAGCTCGGGGTTGGGATTTCATTGGATGATTTTGGGACTGGCTATTCATCATTGAGCTATTTGCTCTCGTTTTCCTTTGACAGTATCAAGATCGACCGCTCCTTTATTGCCGAGGTTAGCAAAAGCGGAACATGCCCGGCGATCGTGCGCGCAATCACCAAGCTCGCAGAAGATCTTGGTATTCCGACGGTCGCCGAAGGTGTCGAGACGGAAGCGCAACGTGAATTGCTACGCAAGGAGGGTTGCACCGAAATGCAGGGCTACTTGTTCAGCCGGCCGGTTCCCGCCGGCGCAATCATGGAGCTGCTCAACGCCCACAGCCGCGGGCCGCAGGCCGAGAGGCGCCTCTTGGGTGCTTAAGGCGCATAGGCTCAAAGTGAACGGCCGCCGTAAAAGCATCGGCAATTGGGCAATTTTGCTGCGCAATTTGTTGTGCACATGCAATAAAAACGATACGGATAGAAGCTAATTTCTCTGCCGCCGGGACATCGAACCTGAATCACATTTCGTGCGGGGGTCAATGAATTCACAGCCAAACTTTAGTATTGCACCGGTCCCTGAACTGCCCCAAATCATTGTTCCAAAGCGGCATGGCGACGATCGCGGCTGGTTTTGCGAAACATTTCACGAGGAACGGCTGCGCCAGGCCGGCATCACTTGCCGCTTCGTTCAGGACAACCGGTCGCATTCCAAATGGGCGGGCACGTTGCGCGGTTTGCACTTCCAGCGCCCGCCGATGGCCCAGGCAAAGCTGGTCAGCGTCTTACGCGGCCGTGTCCTCGACGTGGCGGTCGACATAAGGCGCGATTCACCGACATATGGGACGTATGTTTCCGCGGAGCTGTCGGCCGATAACGGTCATCAGCTGTACATTCCGGTGGGCTTTGCCCATGGTTTCTGCACGCTGGAGGACGATGTCGACGTGATGTATAAGGTTTCCAGCCATTATGCGCCCGCGCTTGATGCCGGGATTTGTTGGAACGACCCGGATATTGCGTTTCCGTGGCCTGTCAGCGCTGCGGGCATAGTAACTTCGCCCAAGGATGCGCGCCTTCCGCCGCTGGCAGAATTGATCAGCCCATTTAACTATGACGGCAATCCGCTTGCGCCGATCGCAGTGCCGGACGCCGGATAAAGACAAAGGAACAGTTTTATGAAGATTATTGTGACTGGCGGGGCGGGTTTTATTGGGTCGGCGCTGGTTCGTCACCTTCTCGGACAAACGGATCACGAGGTGATGGTCGTTGATAAATTGACCTATGCGGGTAATCTTGCCTCGCTCGATTCCGTGCGCGGCCATCCACGCTATCGGTTCAGCCGCACCGATATCTGCGACCGGCCGGCGGTCGAGCGGGTTCGGGATGGGAGGAACTTCACCACGCGGCGGGTCACTGCGCGC
>CAYWHF010000318.1:0-3773 GCA_964457695.1 uncultured Methylocapsa sp. | reverse complement strand
AATTCAGGCATAGGCGCCGATGCCGCGCGCTTCTTTGGCTTCCTCGCGCTGACCCGTGCTTCTGGCAATATTTTTGGCGGCTTCCTCGTCACCGAGCGGATGCTGTCCATGTTCAAGCAAATGGCTGAGCCGATGCTGAATGCAAACCTTGCCGCCCTTCTCTACCTCGCGTCAGGTATCCTCTTCATCCTCGCCTTGCGGGGTCTTTCCTCCCCAGAGACAGCGAAGCAAGGCAACCGCTTCGGCATGTACGGCATGGGGATAGCGGCCGGGACAACCTTTCTCTACCAGCTCCCTTGGGGATTCGGGTCGTTTTTCTGGGCGCTGGTTGCGGTTGGGATCGGCGCTTCGATCGGCACATGGCGCGCCCGCACCATCCAGATGACGGCGATGCCCCAGCTTGTGGCCTTGTTCCACGCTCTGATCGGGCTTGCCGCCGTGCTCGTGGCCGCCGCCGCCCTTTACGCGCCCCAAGGCTTTGGCCTTGGCGTCAGAGGTAGCATTCATGGCTCGACGCTCTTTGAAATGTCGCTCGGCGCCGCGATCGGCGCAATCACATTTACAGGTTCGGTGATCGCCTATTTGAAGCTCGACGGGAAGATGACGGGCAACCCGATCCTTCTTCCCAACCGCCACTCTATCAATATCGGTCTCGGCATTTTGCTCGCGCTATTGATTTTTGCTTTCGTGGGGACCGAAGCCCCTGTTGCCTTCTGGCTTATCGCGCTTGTGTCTTTCGCGCTCGGCGTTTTGCTGATCATCCCGATCGGCGGCGCGGACATGCCGGTCGTGATCTCGATGCTCAATTCCTATTCGGGATGGGCAGCCGCCGCCGTCGGCTTTACGCTTGCCAATCTCGCCTTGATCATCACCGGCGCCTTGGTCGGTTCATCGGGTGCCATTCTCTCCTATGTCATGTGCAGGGGCATGAACCGCTCTTTCATCGCGGTCATTCTCGGCGGCTTTGGCGGCGATTCGACGGCGCCCGCCGGAGTAGCCGAGGCAGAGACGCGACCCGTCAAGCAAGGCTCGGCGGAGGATGCCGCAAGCATTTTGTCAGCCGCGAAGCGCGTGATCGTCGCGCCGGGCTATGGGATGGCGGTTGCTCAGGCGCAACATGCCGTACGCGAGATGGCAGACATTTTGAAAAGCAAGGGCATCGACGTCAAATATGCGATCCACCCGGTTGCGGGGCGCATGCCAGGGCACATGAATGTGCTCCTCGCCGAAGCCAATGTCCCCTACGACGAGGTTTTTGAACTCGAACACATCAATCCGGAGTTCGCCGACGCCGATGTCGCCTTTGTGATTGGCGCTAACGACGTCACCAACCCTGCGGCGAAAACCGATTCGTCCTCGCCGATCTACGGCATGCCGATCCTCGATGTGGAGCACGCCAAGGATGTGCTTTTTGTCAAGCGCAGCTTGGGTCCTGGCTACGCCGGCGTCGAAAACGAATTGTTCTTCCGCAACAACACGACGATGCTTTTTGGCGACGCCAAGAAGATGACGGATGGCATCGTGAAGGCGTTGGGCTGAGGCCACCGGGCCGTTTTGTTCGGGCGATGCGGCGGCCGCCCAGCCCGAACCATTTTCGGACGTGACCTTAATTCCTAGTCTCGTATTGATTGATTCTTGCGTCATGCCCGGCCGTGCGCCACCAAAATAGCGTCTTTCACGACATCCTGAAACTGGTCCCGTGGACGGTTTTCGACCGCCTTGTCGAAGAACACGCGGCGGACGCGCTTGTGCGAAGGTTCAAAACGAAGCATCAGCTTATTGCGCTTTTGTTCGGCCAACTCGCGGGAGCGGGCTCGCTACGGGCCATTGAAACCACGATGGCGAGCCATCGCGCGCGACTCTATCACGCTGGCGGCAGGGTCCCGGCCCGCTCGACATTCGCAGACGCCAATCGCGCCCGTAGCCCGCTGGTGTTTTCCGGTCTGTTCGAACACCTGCTCGGCATGGCGAACCGCGGGCTGCGGCGCGAAATGCGCTACGCGATCCGCCTTATCGACTCGACCGGCCTGCACCTTGCGGGCATCGGCACCGAATGGGCGCGTTTTTCCGCCGAAGTGTGTGGCGCCAAGGCCCATATCGTCTATGATCCGCATCTTGCTTGCCCGGTCTCCCACATGGTGAGCGCGGCTAACGTCAACGACATCGTCGCGGCCAAGAAAATGTCGCGGCCAAGAAAATGCCGGTCGATCCGGGCGCCACTTACGTCTACGACCTCGGCTATTATGATTACGGCTGGTGGGCCAAACTCGATGCCGCCGGTTGCCGGATCGTGACGCGCTTCAAATCCAACACGCCGCTTTGTACCGCCAAAGAGCTGCCCGTTGCAGCGGGATCCGGCATAGTACGCGACCGTATTGGGTTTTTGCCGGCGCGCCTTGCCAACAACCGCAAGAATCCGATGCAGGTTGCGGTACGCGAGATCGTGGTCGCGACCGAGACCGGGAGGAGGTTGCGTATTCTCAGCAACGATCTCGATTCCAAAGCGCAAGAGATAGCCGATCTTTACAAACTTCGTTGGCAGATCGAGCTGTTCTTTCGGTTGATGAAGCAGACCTTGAAAATCAGCCATTTCATCGGCCAGTCGGAGAACGCCGTTCGGATTCGGATCGCGGTCGCCTTGATTGCATTCGTACTCCTGCACATCCTGCAGAAGATGAGCAAGGTCAAACGGCTTCCTCGAACTCGTTCGACTCGTGCGCGCCAATTTGATGCACAGAAAAGACATGACCAAGCTGCGGCAAACGCAAATTGCCCGGCCATTTGATTCTCGACAACTTGCCCTCGAATGGAGCTACACATGAACCGGATAGCCCTGGCCCAAGCCCGGGCATGACGCAAGAGTCCTTAGGCAGCTCCGGTGAGCGCGACACCACCGGCGGCCTGCCCTGTCAGCGTGGCGGCGACTTTAAGCTTGTTGCGCTCGCGCACCGCCTTGCCGGCGGGCATCCGATCAAAATCCATCTGTTTAGGCCCGGCAGCCCGCGCAAAAACGCGGCGGCTGTCGACAGGTTTTGCGTCTCTTGTGGCATTCGGCGAAGAGCACCCGCGCCGCGCCGATTTTAGCCGCGCACAAAAACGCCAGGCGGCGGATGCGCGGGAGCCGCCTCTTCCACCTCTTCCGCCGGCACATTATCTTCGGCAAAAGAGGTTGCGTTGCGAAGTCTCAAAAACACCTGGTCCTCGGGTTTTAGGCCAAGGTCCTTAAAATCGTGCGCCGGGAGCGCTGCATCGACGGATTCGCCATTGTCGAGCCGCGTGAGCTCGACATTCACAAGCGAACCGGCAAAAGCAATATGTTTGATTGCCGCCGCAATGCTCAAACCATCAATATTCCCGCGGCTGATTTCGACGTCATGCGGACGCACAAAAGTCACGCTATTGGCGTTCGCCGGAATGACCGCGGCGGCTTCGCCCGCAAGTGCCTTACGGGCACGGAAGAGATTGTAACTTCCTAAAAACTTGAAGACGAAGGGATTGGCCGGATTGTCATAAATCTCCTCGGGCGACGCGAATTGCTCGATCCGCCCTTTGTTCATGACCGCGACCCGGTCCGACACTTCGAGCGCCTCTTCCTGGTCGTGGGTCACCAAAATCGTCGTGACATGGATTCTTTGGTGCAATTTGCGCAGCCAGCGCCTCAGATCCCGGCGCACCGTCGCGTCAAGCGCCCCAAAAGGCTCGTCGAGCAAGAGGACGGAAGGCTCGACCGCAAGCGCCCGGGCGAGCGCGACGCGCTGGCGCTGCCCGCCGGA
>CAYWHF010000317.1:0-3778 GCA_964457695.1 uncultured Methylocapsa sp. | reverse complement strand
CGGGCAGGAAGGCCCAAGGATTTACTTGACAGACGTGTTTGGCCGCGCCGAATTCCCGGTACCTACGCCGAATTACGCATCGGATCCGTCCTGGAGCCCGAACCTCGATTAGGGCCGCAGTGAGCGAGTGGAAGCCGCCAGTCTGCTACTTTGTTATGTCTCACGCGACGTTGCTTCCGGCACAACCGGGACTCCAACCAGGGTGGTCTTGGGTTCACATAATTGCTCGCGGCGTTGGGAAAGCACTGGCTTTAGGCGAAAAAATGCGCGATATGCTAGATATAAGTCCGTAGGAAGTTTTGCGATTCTCCAATTCTTGCTCTTTGTTTCGCAGCTATTGCGGCCGGAATTCTTTATTCTAAGATTCAGCACTAGCTTGGAAGCCGGCAACTTGCTGTGAGGCTAAGCGGACCGTTTCACCTCTTCCTTGGTGTGGCGCGCACGCCTGTCCTCGGTTGAAGTGTGCAAGGCACAGTGCCGTGACCCAAAACTGCCGGCACCCGAGAGACGTAAATTATGCGGTCCGGCAAAACCCGGAACCGCAGCCGTGTCTCATTTCTGCGACCGGATGAGGCCGATTTGATTACAGCTCGGGCTGTACTGATTCGCCTTGACTGGAAATGGGCCGAGGACACGCGGATTCGGGAGGGAGACACCATTGTGTCAGCGCGAACTATACATTTGCTCAAATCAGATAGATATTCTAATAAAAACAATAACTTCGTTTCATTTGGACCCCTGACTGAAGGAATTTTCGTTTTCATGCAGTGCACCAATTTTTCGCAATTGCAGTGGACAAAACTTCAACTCAGCCGCATTCTCGCCATTAACTATTTGTTAACTTTGCCGACAATTGCTCAAATGCAACGCGTCTTGGTTAGCTTCGATCAAGGTTGACGGAACATTCCTTTAACCAACCGCAGGTAGGCCTGAGACCTGTCCCGCGATTACAGAAGGAATATGGGATGAGCTTTCTTCAACGGCCTGGCGCGCTTCATTTTGCTGCCGTGCTGGCTGGCGCCCTTGCAATCTCCGCCTGCGCGAAGAATCCGAACGAGGATGCCGCCGCGCTTGCATCGAGCGGGCGCGCCGCGCCTGGGAGCCCTCAGGACTTCGCCGTCAATGTCGGCGACCGGGTTTTCTTCGACACCGATTCGAGCGAGTTAAGTCCGACTTCACAAACCACGCTTGCCAAGCAAGCGGTCTGGCTGCAGCAATACGCCCGCTACAATATAATGATCCAGGGCCACGCCGACGAGCGGGGCACGCGCGAGTATAATTTCGCGCTTGGGGCGCGCCGCGCCGAGACCACCAAGGAATATCTCGTTGCACGCGGCATCCCGGCATCAAGAATTCGCACCATCAGCTATGGAAAAGAGCGGCCGGTTGCGACATGCAACGACATCTCCTGCTGGTCGCAGAACCGCCGCGCCGTGACGGTGCTTGCCTCCGGCCAATCTTAAGTGTGCGCCTTTGCCGGTTTGTCGCCCTGCCGCGCGAACTCGGCGGGCACGGGGTGTTTGCGTTCCTGTGTCAGCATAGGACCTCCTGGCGCGGCCTCGAGTTTTGCCAGTAAGGCTGTCGTCTGACGCAAGCTGAAGCGGGGAGGCCGCATATATTGCACACTCGTATCGGAGTTGATTTGGCCTGTTCCTGGTTTCCACGCTGGATTTGGCTGGCGGCGAGAAGCGAAGCGCGATTTTGAAACCCGGGCGCAGTGTCGGCCATTTTGATCTTTGCGCCATGGAAACGGGCGACGGCAGCAAAGAGGCTGAGGCTGAGACCATTGCCGGGAGTGCAGCGGCTCCAGCCGGTAGCCCCATGGCATTCCATGGTGGTGGCGGATTCGGTGGCTTTTGGCGGGTTCCATGGGGGCACTTTTGCAGGCCGGAGCGTGTTCGTTCCTGGAGCAGGACGCTTTGCTGGCGTGTTTTGTGGGTGCGCCCTTTGCCGTGGGTTTGGGTGGGCTGTATGACTACGGCTACGGCTACGCAAGGTGCTGGCGCCAGGTCTGGACCGGTTACCAATGGCTACAATAATGGTTTTGACTACTAAATAGCCGGGTGCGCTCCAACGACATTTCTGCCGGAATCTCATTCCGGGTTCCGGCGCGCGCCCGTTGCAGACCTATTTATTGTGCGGCAAACTTGGTGCCATCCGTCGGCCCAGGCAGGCCCACGACTATCTCCGACCGCCCGTCTCTGCGGCGCCGTACAGCTCGACGACCTCGCGTGATTTCTTCTTTTTTGTGTGGGGCAACCCATGTTCGATCCTGCGCCTCACTTTGCGAAATCCGGCTGAGCGAGGAGAACCAGCGAAAGACACGATTACCACGGCGCGTGGCCGGTCATGGCTAAAGCGAATTGCCTTCGCTTTCTGGATAGCTGCAGCGCCATTTCACAATTTTTCTGCCAGGGTGGCTATTTGCCCATTCCGCGATCGCCGGAGGCGCTTGCCTCATGCATTGCATGAGAGAGCTTATATCTACGAAGGGAAGACGCCGCTCCTCGCAGGATTCAGGTTGCGTCAAAGTACAGACCGTGAGGATCAATTCGACGAGGCTCACTTCAATCTCCGAAATCTTTCGAACAAATGTTGCGCTTTTTGACTTAATCAGCGCATGCGCTTCGTACACGAGAGGCTCTTTTTATACTAAATTGAGCGGACCGGAAATCTGACCTTGGGCTCTGGCCGACGAAATCGGTCCGGGGGCGAGCATCGCATTTAAAGCCGCACGAGCCTTTCTGCAATAAGGCCCGCGTTTGCAAGAACCTATATCCACCGGGAACCCAGAGTATGCGCGCCGTCATTCGTATTCTCCTTGATGCCATACAACGGTTTTCGCTCGATGACGGCTGGGCGATTGCGAGCCACATCGCTTTGTCGATTCTGACATCGATGTTCCCGTTCCTGATCTTTGTTACCGCGCTTGCCGGATTTTTTGGTACAAAAGGGCTCGCCGACGAAGCCGTGCGCATCGTCTTTGAGGCGTGGCCAGAGCAAGTCGCCGTACCCATTGCGCGCGAAATCCACAATGTGTTGACGCAGACCAGCGGCGGTCTCCTGACGATCGGCGTTGCGCTTGCCATCTATTTTTCGTCGAACGGCGTCGAAGCCGTTCGCGTCGCGCTCAACCGCGCTTATGACGCCAGAGACTCTCGGTCGTGGTGGCTATTGCGGCTTGAGTCGATCTTGTTTGTGTTTATTGGCGCGTTCGCGCTTCTGACGCTTGCCCTGCTTGTGGTTTTTGCCCCCTTGATATGGAATGCGGCGCTGCATTTTGCGCCGGGCCTTGAGCCGCTTAATCGCGTGATTACCTTCCTGCGCTTGGCGATTGCGAGCCTTGTAATCCTGGTCGCTCTTGTCATTGCGCATAAATTTCTGCCGGCCGGGCGAAGATCCTTGCCAGACATAGCTCCCGGCGTTCTTCTGACCTTCTCGCTGTGGATCGCTGCCGGCATTGCGTTCGGGTCGTACCTTGCAGAGTTCGCGCGCAATTACGTTTCGACCTATGCGGGCCTTGCTTCGGTTATGATCGCTCTTGTGTTTCTCTACATGATTGCTTCGATCTTCATTTTCGGCGGAGAACTGAATGCCGCGATTTTGTGCGCGAAAGACGAGTGTGAACCGCCAAGGACTTAAAGCCTACAGCGCGCTCGCATTTGTACCTCGTAGGGCCATTCATTCATGAGCCAACAGTTGTCTGATTTTTGATAATCCGGCTTCAATCGTCGAGACTGGACACACCTCCGCTCAATTTGCTTATTATTAAACCCGG
>CAYWHF010000316.1:0-3779 GCA_964457695.1 uncultured Methylocapsa sp. | reverse complement strand
GCTGGTCGCGTTATTTCCCTCCCGGGCGAGGTCGGAATGGACTTTTTGTCCCGCCTGGGGTCGCCCTATGATTTGAATCCGCTTGGCCAAAATCCGTTGCGCGAAATTCTGGCCGAACACATCGATTTCAAGCGGCTGCCGCAAGCGCCCATCAAGCTTTTTATCACCGCCACCAATGTCAGGACCGGCCGCGGTCACGTGTTCAAGAACAAGGCGATTACGCCGGACGTTCTGCTCGCCTCGGCCTGTCTGCCTACCTTGTTTCAGGCGGTCGAGATCGACGGCGAGGCCTATTGGGACGGCGGTTATTCCGGCAATCCCACGCTGACCCCTCTCATCCGCGAATGCAATTCGCAAGACACAATTCTGGTTCAGATCAATCCGGTCGAGCGCAAAGAATCGCCGCGCTCCGCCTCCGAGATTTTGAACCGCCTGAACGAAGTGTCCTTCAATGCCGTGCTCCTCAAGGAGCTCCGCATGATCGCGCTGCTCCGCCAAGTCGCCTGTCCCGGCGACCGCGAGGGCGCGCTATGGGCCAGCATGCGCATCCACCGCATTGCGAGCGAGTTTATGACCGAGCTCGGAGCCTCCTCCAAGCTCAATGCGGAATGGGAATTTTTTTCTCTGCTGCACGAGGAAGGGCGAAAATCGGCGCAGATCTTTTTAGAGACTCACGCATCCGATCTGGGCAAGCGCTCGACCCTCGATCTCGACATTTTGCTGGAAAGGATCTGAGGCATTGGACTGTCTGGCATTCTTATTGCGCTCGATTTGTTGATATTTGGCGGCGGGTGGGCGCTACGTGGATAACAACGGGTAAGAGAAAGCGGCGATCCAAAGTCGTCACATCGATAGGCAAACGCCATGCGCGCTCCGCTCGACCCGGCTCGCCGCGCTCAGACGACGGGCGTTAATGAATCTGTGCATTAGGCTCGGGAAAGGCCCGCCTGCCATCTGATATGTCCACGCCGCAGTTGGTTGGAGTCGATGGCCCTATTCAATTTTCGCACGGGCAGCGCCTTTGCTGTGGTGCTTGTCTTTCTATCGCTCACCCGTGCCGATTCGCCGCTGATCGTTCATTATGCGCCGGTAGAAAATCTGGAGCATCTCGATACGGCTTTACTCGACAAGGCGGAACGCAGGATTGACATTGCGGCCTATGTTTTGACCGATTGGCCGGTCATTTCGGCGCTGATTCGCGCGGCCGAGCGCGGCGTTAAGGTTCGTGTCTATATGGGAGCCAAGCAATTTGGCGGAGATCACGCGGCACTGCTTTTACAAAAGCTCATTTCCACTCCGGGGATTGAAGTCCGTTTCAAGCACGCGGGAGCGCCGCTCATGCACCTCAAAAGCTACCAGATCGACGGCCGCTGGCTTAGAACAGGCGCCGCGAATTTTTCGGCTTCAGGGCTCAAACGGCAAGACAACGATCTCCTGGTTATCGACGACCATGCCGCGGCCGCGGCGTTCGAACGGCACTTCGACGCAATGTTCGCGCAAGGCGAAGCCCTTCCTTCTGCCGCGGAGGAGCAATTCCCGTAGCGGGGGCGGAGGCGGGCGACATTGTAATGAACCGGACAACATATAAGAGCGGTGCAATTAGCACGGGAATACGGTATAGGCCCAGCATCTTACCAGAAAGCCCGAGCGATATGCCGGCGGCCAAACATAGTTTGAAGCATGGCTTGAGCAATTCGGCATCGTCCGCCGACCAAACAGCTTCGGCCAGTTGACAGATATGATTTGCCGCAGGCTTGGCGTTTGCCTCACCCTCTTAGCTGTTTTCGGATGTGGTCCGCGTCGTTCTGTTTGTTTGACGGCGGCAGAGGCTAGCTACTGGAGCATCACCTCGCCGTTAGCGGCAGAAAAAAAGTCCGCGGGCAATGTGGAACAAGGCGCCGGCGCTGAGGCAGGCTGGCTGCTCATTCGCGGCGGTAGGACAGAGACCGGGGAGAGTGGTGCGGCCGTCCTGCATACGGCGGATTTCGAGCGCTCCGATCCGCGCCTGGCAGGTCTCATGGTGAGGTGCGGTGGAACACAAGGAATCGAAACCGTCATTGTCGTCGTCGAACCTTTTTCTCCCCATGCGCAACCACAAGTCTCCTTGCGAACGCCCCAACAGACGTTTGAATTTGCCGGCAGCGTAATACCAACGGGCGCAGGAATCCGTTTGCCATTAGAGGCGGCGAAGCTTGCGGCACTGGGACTTGGCAGCACCAGGGAGGTCGAAATCAAGGTGACTACAGACGGTGCCGCAATCAATGGTGCCGTCGCCTTGACGGGCCTTCCCAAAGCGCTGGCTTGGCTCAACGGCGAATGCGTCCAAAAATAGATTTCAGCATAGGGTTTTTTGCTGATATCATTCCCGTCTGCGCCGTTGCGGCCACTATACTATGGAAGGTGCGCCAGTTGGCGAAATACACCGTCCTCTATTCTTTCCTCTATTCGTTGATGGCCTGTTGATCCTAAGCCTTGACGGCCCATTCCGCAGCAGCGAAGAGGGGGAGCAGGAGCAGGAGAGCCCTCGCCATCAAGCTTGAGGTAGGTCAAAGCCCTGCGAAAGGCAGTCCCCGCGCTTCGCCACTCCACGATCTCTTGCATTTACGCGGCAATTGAAGCCGCAACGGAAATTTTTGCACTTTGATCGGGCAGAAGCGTCAATCTGCAATAGGTGACTATCGGTTGCGTCTCGATCAGGAGGGGGAAACGGTTTTGCGCCGGACAGGCAAGAAGAATATAGAGAAAGAGGATTATACTGTCAAAGCCATGCTAGCCGAGCAGTTACGGATATATCTGGCGGCAAAGCATGTTCCTATGAGCGTTGCGCTCGCCACCTGAACTTGTGCCCGGCCGCCCATTGCTTTCCGTTCGCACGCCAATCGCGCTTGCGCAAGTATTCCGGCGCGGGCCGCGCAGGATCACTGCACAAACTATGTTGCGCAGATTGCGATATTCGAAAGCATCGGGCCCCCGCACGCCAAGATTTTTCCAATGATAAGGGTTGACGTGCTGCAAGGGCAAGATTAAGTTCCGCCCGTTTTTCGGACAGGCCGTAGGTTTTCGCTTTCGGGGCTCCTTGTCTCGGAGATACCAAACCTAAACGCTGTCATATTCAGCGAGAGATAACTGCTCAACGGTCGATGCTCCTCGCTCGGCCGGCAAAAGGCAAGAACGCGGCGTCCTCCCGCGATCCTCTGCCGATGTGCAGCGCCGAAGGCCTGACCCGGCTTGCGGCGCTGCGGCATTTGCCGGGATAAGGTTTGGGAATTTGGTTTTGCTGGGATCGCCAGCCTTGTCTTGGGAGAGTAGCAGAGAAAATCGGATGCCGACGATCAGTCAATTGATCCGCAAACCGCGGCAGGAGAAGATCTATCGCGAAAAGGCGCGCCATCTCGGGGCGTGTCCTCAGAAGCGGGGGGTCTGCACGCGCGTCTACACGACGACGCCGAAAAAGCCGAATTCCGCGCTGCGCAAAGTCGCCAAGGTCCGCCTGACCAATGGGTTCGAGGTGATCGGGTATATTCCCGGTGAGGGCCATAATCTGCAGGAGCATTCGGTGGTCATGATCCGCGGCGGGCGGGTCAAGGATCTGCCTGGCGTGCGCTACCATATCTTGCGCGGCGTGCTCGACACGCAAGGGGTCAAGAACCGCAAGCAGCGCCGCTCCAAATATGGCGCCAAGCGGCCGAAATGATATGTTGACGCATTTGGGGGACGGCGCGGCCGATCGCCTCATAGTAGAGCCGGCGGTTTTAAGGCAATTCGCGCAGGACTTTATA
>CAYWHF010000315.1:0-3781 GCA_964457695.1 uncultured Methylocapsa sp. | reverse complement strand
CATCGCAGAGGCGCGGAGAAATCGACCTTATTAGGACCGTGACCACTACCGTGTTCGTGGCCGTGTCGCAAACTTCCACGTGGGTACAACTCACGATAGGCGTGTTTCCCATCCCAGGGGTGAGGACGATCCGACTGTAGTAAGCCCACGAGGGCCCCGCCTCCACCGGCGAGGCCATCGGGCCTAGCCCGATGGCCAGCATCGCTCATAGGGCCGTAACCCCCTGCGCCCAGAGGCTTGGATTGCTGTTATCGCTAGGCATAATAGATTTCCTCGATTTCATTGCGGCGGCCCCGGCTGGCGGACTTTTGCATGGGATCCGGTCCAGTGGGATCCCGCCGGCAAGCACGCGTCTGTGGCGAGAAAAAGTCGCTGCAAGCCGCGCTGCAAATTTTTCTTGCGCCGCATTCACGACGCGTTTTCGCAGGGCCGGAATAAGCCGTGACCTAAATTCCGCCAA
This sequence comes from uncultured Methylocapsa sp., assembly GCA_964457695.1. Classification (GTDB taxonomy): domain Bacteria; phylum Pseudomonadota; class Alphaproteobacteria; order Rhizobiales; family Beijerinckiaceae; genus Methylocapsa. Next base: position 3,321 of record CAYWHF010000315.1, on the reverse strand, counting down.
AGAATCCGCGCAGGCGTGACATATCCGCCATATCGCGGCGGGCGGTTCTGCTTTACAAATAAGGTACATCGTCAACCCATCTTCGATTCGGTCAACAAATGGCTTCTCTCACCCGCCGGACGATCATCGCCGGAGCCCCCGCTTCCGCCGCGGCCGCCCTCGCCGGATGCGTCAACACGAACCCCAATCCCGCCATCAACGCTGCCGCGGTCTCGCCTGATACGACGGATGCCATCGAGCCGCGCTACCGTGAAATCTACGCCGCGGTGAGCGACGGCAAGTTCATCGTTCCTGCGGTCAATTTTGCGCAGGTCGATTCGGCGTATTTGCGCAAGAACGTCGCATACTCGACCAATGAATCGCAGGGCACGATCGTGATCGATCCCGCCAACCACTACCTCTACCATGTAGAGGGCGGCGGCAGGGCGACCCGCTATGGCGTCGGTGTTGGGCGCGACGGTTTCCGCTGGGCCGGAGAAGCAAGGATTAAGAGCAAACAGGAATGGCCCGACTGGTATCCCCCGGAGGAAATGCTCGGCCGCAGGCCGGACCTCATGAAAGATATGGTTGCGCTGCAAAGCGGGATTGGGATGCATGGCGGCCCCGACAACCCGCTCGGCGCCCGCGCAATGTATCTTTGGCAGGGGAACAAGGACACTTATTTTCGTATCCATGGCACCAATGAGCCCTGGACGATTGGGGGGAGCCAATCCTCGGGCTGCATCCGCATGATCAACCAGGATGCGATGGATCTTTATCAGAAGGCGCCGGTCGGCACCCGGGTCGTGGTGCTCGGCTCCGCGAATGCTGTACCGCTTAGCCTCGCCAACGGCTGAGGCGGCATATTATCTTTGGCAACCGCCGCAGTAAAATGTGGCCCGCCCCGATTGGGTGATTCGCTTGATTGAGCCGCCGCATCGGGAGCAGGGTCTATATGCGTGATCATAAACGCGAAAATTGTGCTGAAAATAACCGAGTCTGCCGTCGATTGTGCGATGGTCGCGCAAGGACGAGCCGCCGGCCGCAATCGCTTCCTCAAGCACTTCGCGAATGGCAAGCGCCAGCCGCATAGCATGCGCGCTCGGCGCGCCATCCTTCCGGACGAGAGTCATGGAGGAGCGACGCGGCGATAGACAGGCCCTGTACAAAGCCTCGCAGACATAAATATTTCCGAGGCCGGCAATGAGCTTTTGGTCGAGGAGCGCAGCTTTAAGGGAGGTCCGCTTGGCGCCAAAAAGCTTGGCAAGTGCTGCACCATCAAATTCGTCGCTCAGCGGCTCAATTCCGACGCTGCGGAATAACGGATGTGTGCCAAACGCTTGGCGTGGAATTAACAGCATGAAGCCGAAACGGCGCGGATCGTTGTAGACGATACGCGCGCCTGTCGAAAGTTCGAATACGACATGATCATGAGCGGGATTTTTTGCGGCGGCGTCAGCCTCGGGCAGGGGCCTCTGCGTGTTCGGCGCCTGCTCGACGCGAAACGATCCAGACATGCCAAGGTGCATAACAAGGGACTCTGCGCCGTCGAGATCGGCAATAAGATACTTTGCTCTTCGCCTTAGTGCTTCGACAGTTCTGCCGGTTAGCCTTTCGGCGAAACGTTTTGGAAAAGGAAACCGCAGATCCGCGCGGCGCTGTTCGACCCGGCTGAGCTGCGCCCGCAAAAACACCGTTTCGAGCCCGCGGCGGACGGTTTCGACTTCCGGCAACTCCGGCACTTATGTGCGCTCTCTTTGCGTCCTCGCTTTGGAAGGTTGCAGTTGGGCCGCAAACTGCTTGCGGATCAAGCGAAAAAGGAGGAAACACAGCGCCTGCGTATCGGCAAGGGGCCGGCGCGCTTGCTGAAAATCCGTGCTGCGCCAGCGCAGCCAAAGAGATTATTCCAAGGAGATGATGATGTTCACACGGCGCGATCTCTTGAAGTCGACACCGGCAATAGCTGCTGCAGCGGCCGGCACGGGCCTGGGCTCACTTTCTGCCGCGCCGTCGGAGGCCGCCGAACCTGTCTTCAAAGTGCCGCCGCTTGGCTATGGGTTTGATGCGCTCGAACCCTATATCGACACAACGACCATGATGATTCACCATGATCGACATCATGGAGCCTATGTCGCGGCCGCAAATGGGCTTGTGGAAAAATATCCTGACCTCGCGGTGAAACCGCCAGCGCAGATTCTATCCGACCTTGCGATTGTGCCGGAAGCAGTGCGGCAGCCCGTGCGCAACAATCTCGGCGGCCACTGGAACCATTCTTTCTTTTGGGCGCTTATGACACCCGGAGGCGCAAAAGAACCCGGCGGGGAACTTAAAGCAGCAATCGATACGGCGTTTGGTTCGACCGCTAAACTTACGGAGATGGTGAATGCCGCTGGGCTCGGGCGTTTTGGCTCTGGATGGGCCTGGCTTGTCGTCGATAAGACGGGCAAGCTCGATATTATCTCGACTCCCAATCAGGATACGCCGCTCGAACAGAGTGTCCGGAGAGTCGTGCTCGGTGTCGATGTCTGGGAACACGCATATTATCTCAAATATCAAAACAAGCGTGCCGACTATCTCGCGGCTTGGTGGAACACCGTGAATTGGGACCGGGCCGCGGCAAATTTTGCCAAAGCGCCTGTTTGATCGGCTGGCGGAACCCTGTGACACATATTGCCGCCTACGCCGGCGCGGTTTGGTGGTGCGTGGCAGCGGCGCTTTTCTGCGGCTCAATCGTCGCTGGCCTAGCACAGCCCTTTGTGCAGCGGCGCCGTGCGACGCGCAAAGACCAGCCTCCGGTCTCAGCGATCCTTCCCATAAAATTGCTCAACCCAGGTTTTGAAACTGCGCAAACATCAGTATTTGACCAGGACTATCCGCGCTATGAAGTCTTGATTAGCGCAGCCGAACGCGACTCTCCGGCGATCGACGCGGCGCGGCACATCGCGTCCGCCCATCCCGACGTTTCCAGCCGTTTTCTGTGGTCGCCAGCGACAGAGGCAGTTAGCCCAAAACTTAATAATCTCGTAGCGCCACTCGCGGCAGCATACAATGATCTCATCCTCACCAAGGATTCCAATATCACATTCGAGCGGCGCAGCTTGGCGGCGTTCGTTCAAAATCTCGAGCGAGGAGTTGGCCTTGTGGTCGCGGTTCCCGTTGCCGTGCATGCCGAAAATTTCGCTGGCCGAATCGAGGGCTATTTGCTCAATGGCCATGCCCGGATCCAGCTCGCAGCATCAGCCTTGGGTCTCGGTTTTGGTATCGGTAAGGCAATGCTATTCCGGAACAGCGATCTCACGCGTGCTGGCGGAATTGCAGTCATTAGCAATTCGCTTGCCGAGG
>CAYWHF010000314.1:0-3794 GCA_964457695.1 uncultured Methylocapsa sp. | reverse complement strand
ACTCGGTCTTGGTATTCGAGCGCGAGCGGGATGGCAGCCTGAGTTTCGAAGGCGCTTTTCCAACGGGAGGGCTGGGGACGGGCGGCCGCGAGCCCGACTTCGGACTCTCTAACGCCGGCGCCCTCGCGCTCAGCGATAATAACAGCCTGCTGTTCGTGGTAAATCCCGGCAGCAACGATATTTCCGTCTTTGCCGTCAAGAAAAAGGGCCTGGAACTGCTCGACCGGGAAGGCTCTGGTGGTACATTGCCGGTCAGCGTCACCGTGAACCAAAAACTCGTCTACGTGCTCAACGCCGGCGGCAACGTGGGTGCGAGCGACAATATTACCGGGCTTGTGATAAATGGTGAGGGGAGACTATCGCGTCTGCGCCGCTCAACGCGACCCCTCAGCGCCGCCGTCACGCATCCCGCTCAAATCAAGTTCACACCGGACGGCAGAGTGCTGGTTGTCACCGAGAGAGTCGCCAACAACATCGACACATACACGGTGGGCAAGGACGGGCGGGCTAGCGGACCTACAGTGACGCCTTCCGATGCCCAATCGCCTTTTGGCTTCTACTTAAGTAACCGCAACCAGCTTTTCATTTCGGATGACTTCAACGATGCCGCAGGCGCCGGCGCCCTTTCTTCTTACATTGTCTCCGACGACGGCAGCCTCCGGCTCGTCAGCTCTGACGTTAAGGCACACGAGAGCGGCGCCTGTTGGACGGTTGTCAGTAATGACGGGCGATTCGCCTATAACGCAAATACCGTGAGCAGCACCGTCTCTCTTTACACCATCAACAAGCGGGACGGCAGCGTGACGTTTGACGAGAGCTTCCAAAGTCTTTTTTCACCCACCGATTTGGATATCAGCCTCGATGGTCGATTCTTATATGTGCTGAATCCTGACCAGAATGAACAAGGCGCTCCGGGCATCAACGTTTTCCGCATAAACCCGCAAGACGGCCGCCTCACCCCCTTACTGGGCGTGAGTGGACTTCCGAGGAGCGTCAACGGCTTGGCAGCTCGCTAAGAAGGGAACCCAACCCAGATTCTGTCATCGGATAGGGGAGCGAGTCGCATTCTTTGCACGAAAAAAACCTATCCATCGGGGCTGCGCCCAGTTCGCGCAAGCCGAAATGCGGGCTAAGCGCGGCGAACGTTTGGCGGTTCTCCCGCCAGGCTATGCAACGGGCGGGAGAGGGGACATTTTTGTTTACCGCCGATGCGGCGGAACCCTTACGCCGTTATCAACATTTGCCGGTCGCCCTCCGCGGCTTCCTGATCCGCAAGCGCAGCGAGGCAAAAATCGACAACCTGCTCGAAGGTTGGCTGGGACTCCTCCGCCGTAAGCCGCGGGTTGCAAAATCTGAGGCAGATGCTGCGGAAGAGAATGGATGCGAGCCTGGCATCGCCGGCCTGAAATTCGCCGGCCATCATGCCTTCTCTGATGGTTTGTTCGATGAGCTCGTCCAGCCGCCGGCAGTGTTCTCGTAGGATTGGCCAATTTTCATTGTGGGCGAGTTCGAACAATTCGTGCAACTTGCGATCGGTAATGAAGCGTAGAGTGTTCAGCCGATTGATCGCAAGGATTATGTCGCGCAGAGTCGTACTAGCTGGACCAGGAGAATCTGCAATTTCCTCCTTGACGGTCTGTTAGATTTCATCAAAGATCCGGCGGCACACCGCGACATTAATCTCGGACCTCGATGCGAAGAATCGGTAGATATTTGCCGGCGACATTTGCAGTTCGCGTGCAATGTCGGCAACCGTCGTTTTCTGAAAACCGGTCTGTCGAATCAGACGCTCCGCGGCATAAACGATGCTTTCGGTTTGGTTTGCTGTTTCAATATTGGTCACGGTTTCAATATCGGACACGCGTTGCGCTGTTGATTCCACCTTGGCAGCGCTATGGGTCGTTGTTTCCATTGTCGAACTTTCTCCCATTTGTTCGCCGTTCGAAACGCATTGTTGAATGGATAATTGTCATTGATTGTCGTCAATGACGTGATATAAGTTGTCAGAAATTTGTAACGAGAGTTTGCCAGGCGTGTAACAAGACGTAACAAATTGCTCCCTTATGTTTCGGCTTAACCGAAGCAGGACAATTCACGCTCGGGCTGCGGGCTCCAATCTTGGGCAACGGCAACCTCAACGCCAGGGCAAAATGGCTGAGCGCCAAGGCGGCGCTTCTTCGTGAGCGCGCCGACAGCGCCCTAATTGCGCTCGTCTCCAGGCAAAGGCCGTTATGGTGGCGCTTCGGCATTGGCATTTTGCTCGTCGCTCTCGCCATATTCTTCCGGCTGGTTATCCTCCAAGAACTCGGACCGCGCCGCACCTACATAACATTTTACCCTGCCATTACGCTCGCGGCGCTGATCGGCGGGTTGCCTGCCGGGGCTCTCGCAACCGTCCTCTCGGCGTTGACAGCTTCCCTTTGGATCGAACCGCCTGCTAGCCCCGCCCAATGGCTGGCATTTGCGACATTCCTCTTCAGCTGCGCTCTCATTACCGGCGTTACCGAGGCCATGCGTCGCGCTCAGGCGCGCGCGGTGACCTTGGAAGAGCAGGCCAAGCTCATGGGGGCAGTGCGCGACAGCGAGGCGCGGCTGCAGCTGTTCGTTACATATGCGCCCGGCGCCTTGGCGATGTTCGATCGCGAAATGCGCTATGTCGCCGTGAGCCATCGCTGGCTGGCCGAGTCGGGACTGGAAGGCCGCGATTTGCGCGGGCTGTCGCATTACGATTTGTACCCGGATATTCCGGATCGCTGGCGGGAGATTCACCGCCGTGTTCTGAATGGCGAAGTCCTAGGGGCCGAAGAAGAACCATTTAAGCGGGTGGACGGCCGCACGCAGTGGGTCCGGTGGGAAGTGCGCCCGTGGCACGGCGCCGATGGGCAAGTTGCCGGCATTGTGATCTTTTCCGAAGATATCACCGAGCGCAAACAGACCGAGATGGCGCTCAAGGACAGAGAGGAACACCTGCGGGCTGTATTTGAGGCCGCCGTCGATGCCATCTTCACTATCGACGAAAAAGGTCTCATTCAGTCGGCCAACCCCGCCGCAACACGCTTGCTCGGCTATGAGGAGAGCGAGTTAACAGGGCAAAATGTCAGCATGCTCATGCCCGAGCCAGACCAGAGTGCGCATAACCAATACCTCCAGAACTATTTGACGACAGGCGAAGCCAAGATCATCGGCTATGGCCGCGAGGTCAAGGCCGCCTGCAAAGACGGGACATGGCTGACGGTAGAGCTTTCCGTTGGCGAGGCCGCACAGGGAGGATGCCGCCTATTCGTCGGCGTATTGCACGACATCACCGAACGTCAACGCGCCGGCAAACGTCAACTGGAGCTTCTCGAGCAGCTCAAGCAGTCGGAGGCGGAGGCGCGCAAGCAACAAGCGCTTTTCCGCAGCGTTTTCGAGAGCGCGCCCGAAGGAATCGTCCTGACGGATACGCAGCACCGGGCGACCATGGTCAACCCGGCGCTCCAGCGGATCTTTGGCTACGGCGCCGACGAGCTCATTGGCGCGCTGCCGTCGAAATTCTATGCGCGCCCGGAATTTTGGAAGCCAATCAACGAGGCAACGAGCTCAAGGGGTAACGGAGACCCAACTCGAACGTCCCAGATCGTTCGCTGCAGGCGCAAGAATGGCGAAGTCTTTCCCGGCGCGACCATAAGGGTGCCTTACCGCGACAGCCGCGGCAATCCTGCCGGCTATCCCCGCATTTTCCGCAATGCGACGCAGGAGCCAAAGCCCGAAGAAAAACGGCGGCAAACTCAACGTCTTGAAGCTACGGGCGAGCC
>CAYWHF010000313.1:0-3821 GCA_964457695.1 uncultured Methylocapsa sp. | reverse complement strand
TTTGGCTCGGGCGCCCTCGCCCGCCTTACCAAAAATTTGCCCTTGGAGGCAAAGCACCTGATCTGGGCCTATGACCAGGGGGCCTGACATTATGGCGCTGATCTTTGAAGCTTTCGTCCGCGAAAGATGAAGGGCGACCTCGCTTGCCCCGACGCCGGAAGCGGCGAGTTCAGCTTCAATGGCGCGTTCATCGATGGCTGCGGCAAAAGCCTCGAAGGGTATGCGGGCAGCGCTAAGCAGGTCCTGGCGGGCACGGCTTTGCGAGGCAAGGACAAGGGGCGCGCCAGTGCGCCACAACGCCGTCATGACGAGGCAATGAACTTTAACTGGTGGATCTTGTAAAAATCAATCACTGCCGCAGCCGTTTCTTCGATCGAGCGGTGCGTCACGTCAATGACTGGCCAGCCATGTTCGGCGCAAAGCCTGCGTGCTCGCGCGACCTCGCCAGCTACAAGAAACCGGTCGACGTAGGGGGAATCCGGGCTAGCCTTTAAGGCAAGGAGGCGATTTTCGCGGATCTGAACGATCCGTTCAACCGAAGCAATCAGCCCGACAACGAGAGGCCCGCGCAAAGCCAAAATTTGCTCTGGTAGCGGAACATCGGGCACGATTGGAATATTCGCAGTCTTTATACCCCGATTGGCAAGATAAATACTCGTCGGCGTCTTCGAGCTGCGGCTTACGCCCAATAAAACGACATCGGCCTTTTCAAAATTTTCGATTTGCTGCCCGTCGTCATGAAGCATTGTAAAATTCAAGGCCTCGATGCGTCTAAAATACTCGGAATTCAGTATATGCTGCGCCCCAGGCCGATGGGTCGACGCAACACCAATATAAGATTGAAATAGATTGAGGATTGGCTCCAGAACTGAGAGGCAGGGCACGCTCAGCTCCTTGCAAGCGACTTCGAGACGACCGGTCAACTCTTGATCGACAAGCGTATACAACACGATCCCCGGCGCTGATTCGACTTCGCTAATCACCTTCTCGAGTTGTGCCCGGCTGCGAACAAGGGGATAAATATGCTCGACCGACATCACGCCTTCATATTGCGCGGCAGCAGCCCGGCTCGCTGCAATCAAGGTCTCCCCTGTCGCATCTGAAATAAGATGGAGATGAAAGTAGTGACGCCCCAAAGGCTTTCGCGCCCCACGACGGTTTTCCCCCAAAATCCGGGGCAACCTAGGGAGAGGTGGGGATAGCTGGCAAAGGCGCATTTTGGCAACCTTTTTGTTTGCGCAAGCCTCCAATTTTCGCACCGCTATCAGGCGCTGCACAAATTCGCTTCCGCCGGTGTGAAAACAGGTGAAAATCTTAAAGCTGTGGCTAAAGAGTAGAAATCAACTCATAACTGGCTTGTCTCGCTCAGCGATCGCCGGTGACGGCGAACAAACGCATAGCCTGTTAATAAGCCTGAAAACCGCAAATCACTGTTTCCCGAGCGCGGTTTTATGAATATGCGTAACCGCAGCTCTAATTAGAAGAAAACAATTCATTTAAATAAAATTTATGATTATTGAGGGATTTAGGGTTGGCAGAGAAACCGGCGTGAAAACAAATCGATTTCTCGAAACTCTTAGCGGGAAACCCTGCACCCCGCCACCTATTTGGCTCATGAGGCAAGCCGGCCGCTATTTGCCAGAATATCATGCGCTTCGCGCCAAGGCGTCCTCTTTTCTCGATTTTTGCTACACGCCGCTTTTAGCGGCAGAAGCGACCTTGCAACCAATTAGGCGGTTCGGCTTTGATGCCGCAATTTTGTTTAGCGATATTCTTGTGGTTCCCGATGCTCTCGGTCAAAAGCTGACTTTTGAAGGTGGACCGAAGCTTGATCCGATTTTGACATTTAATGATTTTGCCAAGCTAAATAACGAAATAGATCACAGAAGACTAAGCCCGGTTTTCGAGACGATCGCCCGAGTCAAGGCACAGCTAACTGCTGAAACGGCGCTGATTGGATTTTGCGGTGCACCATGGACCGTGGCCTGCTATATGATCGCTGGGAAAAGCTCGGCTGATCAGCTTCCGGCCCGGCTTTTTGCTTATCGGGAACGAGAAGTATTTGAACGCCTAGTCGAACTCCTGGTCGGGGCCTCGGTCGACTATCTCTCGTGGCAGATCGAGGCCGGTGCCGATGCGGTACAAATTTTTGACACCTGGGCCGGCGTCTTGCCAGCTGCCGAGTTTAACCGATGGTGTCTTGAACCAGTTGCCGCAATCGTTGCAAAGCTTCGGCTACGTCACACGGATGCGCGCATTATCGGATTTCCCAAAGGGGCAGGATACAGGCTGACAGAATTTGCCACGCAAGCGAAAGTCGACGCCCTTGGACTAGACAGTACGATCGATCTACGCTGGGCCACGCAAGCGTTCGATCGCGGTTTCGTGCTCCAAGGCAATCTCGATCCGTTGGCGCTCGCCGCTGGAGGAGAGACACTTGAGAGCGGAGTCCGCGATATCCTTTCAGCCGTTCAGGAACGGCCGCATATTTTCAATCTCGGCCATGGCATTTTGCCGCAGACGCCGGTGTCCCATGTGGCACGCCTGCTTGAACTTCTACGAAAGGATTATATCCGATGAGTAACATCGATCTCTGGCTCAAGGTCCTTCATATCCTGGCGGTCATCTCATGGATGGCGGGCATGCTCTATCTACCGCGACTATTTGTTTATCATGCCCAATCACCGCAGGGCTCCTCCCAAGCGAAGACTTTTGTGGTCATGGAAGGCAGACTCATGCGCGCGATTATGCTTCCTGCAATGCTTGTGACCTGGGTTACAGGGATTGCACTTGCGATAATGGGCGGGTTTTTTACATCCGGATGGCTTCACGCCAAACTGGTTGTCGTGATCGCATTGAGCGCGGTTCACGGATATTTTGCCAGGGTGCGGAAGGATTTCCAAGCCGAGAACAATCGGCACGGGCCGGCATTTTACCGTATTCTTAACGAGGTCCCGACAGTTCTGATGGTTGGAATCGTGGTTCTCGTCATTTTCAAGCCATTTTGATCACAAATGACTTGATTCATATGAAATGGCTTGTCAAAATCGCCAAAGAGTTTTATTGATAGTCATCCCCCACGCTTGAATTTGTTTTGTTCTTGCGCCTTACGCGCGCCGCGTTACGAGCGTTTGGACCGGTCATTCAACACCGGGCATCAACAATCGCCATCCCACCCGCAGCCGCCGAACGGCGCTATCCTTTCAAAGGCGTTTTCTTTATGCAGGAACTCAAACTGCACGATCTCAAGCGCAAGTCTGCTACCGAATTGCTCGCCTTCGCCGAGGAGCACGAAGTCGAGAATGCCTCGATTATGCGCAAGCAAGAATTGATGTTCGCCATTCTCAAGCAATTGGCGAGCCGCGACATAGAAATTGCTGGCGAAGGCGTTATAGAGGTGCTGCAAGATGGCTTCGGATTTCTGCGCTCTCCCGATGCCAACTATCTTGCCGGGCCGGATGATATCTATGTATCTCCGTCGCAAATTCGCCGGTTTGGCCTACGTACCGGCGATACCATCGAAGGCATCATCCGCAGTCCCAAAGAGGGCGAGCGGTATTTCGCCTTGCTCAAAGTTAATACAATCAATTTCGAGGATCCGGAAAAAATCCGGCACAAGGTCCATTTCGACAATCTGACGCCGCTTTATCCGGATGAGCGGCTGGAAATGGAAATCCAGGACCCGACCAAGAAGGACTATTCGGCGCGCGTCATCGATATCGTGACGCCGATCGGCAAAGGCCAGCGTGGGCTCATTGTGGCGCCCCCGCGCACCGGCAAGACGGTACCCTTGCAAAACATCTCCCAATCCAACCCCTCAA
>CAYWHF010000312.1:0-3823 GCA_964457695.1 uncultured Methylocapsa sp. | reverse complement strand
TAAGGATTTTCCGATCTTTTTTGAGGCGAAATCTGCTGGCGACTTTACTAACGTCAACAAGCGGCGCAAAGAGGAAGCGATGAAGATGGCGCTACTGCGGAGTACGTATGGTCAGCACGTCCGCTTCAATCTGTTCCTGTGCGGCTATTTTGATAGCGGGTATCTTGGTTATGAGGCAGCAGAAGAAATTGATTGGGTGTGGGAACACCGCATCGACGACATGACGTTGTTTGGGATTTAGAGCATGAAGCGTAGAGCGGCATATGAACAACAACGTTTGGTGCTGCAAACTCGTCTAGACAATGAGAAGACTCAGGCCGAGAGAAATCGCCTGGGGCAATTTGCGACGCCATCGTCCCTTTCCCGGTGAAGTTTTGTTTTTGGCGTGGGCCTTTTTCAGCTGGCGGGAAAGATTCGGTTTTTGGACCTTGGCTGCGGGACTTGTTCCGTCTATTCGGCCCCATTGGACGTTGCGCCTACAACTCGGATCGGCAGGGCCGTAGGCTTTGAGATTGACCATCACTATGCGAACCCAGCAAGCGAATTATGGTTGAGCACACCGCTGAAGATCTGCGTGAGCGATTTCACCGCGGCAGAGCCCCCAAAATCGGAAAGGACGCGCTTCAATCTCGTAATTTGTAATCCCCCATACGTGCGGCACCATCATTTGCAGAATGCCGACAAGGTGCGCCTGCAGAACGAAACGGAGAAGGCGTGCGGTGTCCGCATCGCGGGCCTAGCGGGACTTTACTGTTATTTTTTGGCTCTCACACATAAGTGGATGGCGGGCGACGGGATTGCCGGATGGCTAGTCCCGAGCGAGTTTATGGATGTGAACTACGGCAAGGCATTGAAGCGGTATCTCTTAGAGGAAGTCACTCCTCTTCGTATTCACCGATTCGATCCGAACGATGTGCAATTTGCGGACGCGTTGGTGTCGTCGGCCATCGTTTGGTTTCGCCGGAAGAAACCTATTGGCGAGCACGACGTAGAATTTTCATTCGGTGGCACGCTGACGGCCCCAAGCTTGTCCCGCGTAGTTTCCACAAAAATATTGAGCCATGAACCTAAGTGGACACGGTTCCCGAAGGCGGGCGTCCGGCAAGCTAGCGAGGGGCCGGTGCTCTCTGATTTCTTTGCTGTCAAGCGCGGTATCGCAACTGGCGACAATGGCTTCTTTATCTTGACCCCGGAACAGATCGACCAACATGAGTTGCCTCGAAAGTTTTTTGTGCCGATTCTCCCAAGCACACGGCATTTGTTAGGTGACGAGATACAAGCGGACTCCAAATGCAATCCAATCGTGGATCGTAAGCTGTTTTTGTTGGACTGCAGATTGCCGGAAGACGAAGTGCAAGCAGACTATCCGGCTCTTTGGCGCTATTTGAAAAAGGGCAAGCCGGCCGTCTCCGAACGCTATCTCTGTAGAACGCGCAAACCTTGGTATAGCCAGGAGACACGCCCCCCGACCCCATTCATCTGCACTTATCTGGGTCGCAGCGATCTCAAGAGCGGGCGACCATTCCGGTTCATCCTGAATCATTCCCGCGCGATCGCCGCTAACGTCTATTTGATGCTTTACCCAAAACCGATCTTGGCGCAGGCACTTGTCCGCGAGCCGACTTTGGCTCGGAAGGTCTGGAAGGCCCTAAACGACATCGCACCGGATGCGCTCTTGGGCGAGGGCCGGGTGTATGGTGGGGGATTGCACAAGTTGGAGCCAAGCGAACTTGCGAACGTCCCCGCCGAAGCAATTGCGGCCTTGCTCCCCGTTAAATTAGGGCGGGTAAAGCAATATGATCTGTTTGGTGAACACGCTGCATGATGCGGCGCCAACTTTCGGCGGCTTGGAGTATTTGCGGAGCAGTCGGAGGGTCGGCGCCGCTTGACGGTAACTAGCGGCTTGCTGCTCGCATCTCAGCCCGTGCCATCTCCATAGGCTGCCGCGAGGTAGACAATGTTCCGGGTCAGCGCATCCTCGTCGGGCTTAACGGTGGGAACATATCTCTGTGTTCCCCGTGGCTGACAGACGTCCGCTTTGCCCCAAAGAGCGGCGCGAATTCCGACGTTGCCGGACTTCGGGTTCGTGCCAATAGGAGACATTCAGGCGAACTGGGAAATCAGGGGTCACATGAACGCGCCTATGACGTTTCCTGCCTGGCCCGTGCCAAGAGCCAATCCTTCAAACGCGTTGCGTTCGAATTCAGCGGGCGATCCTGCTTCCAAACCAAATGGTAGCCACGGTCTGTTCTAACCGCCATTCCACTGATAGGAACAAGAATCCGACTGGAGATGAGAGGCGCCACGAGCCGTCCCCAGCCGAGCGCAATTCCTTGGCCATCTATGGCAGCCTGAACCATTATAGTATAGTTGTTAAATCGTAGGCCGTGGTCTCTGATATTCACTTCCAACCCATGAAACCGAAACCAATATTGCCAATCCACCCAATCTGGGGCTTGCCGATCAAAGTGCAGGAGCTTCTCTGAATAAAAATCTACTGGCGATGACAGTGCGCTCGCAGGCGCGTATTTTTCGCTGTAGACTGGAAATATCTCCTCCTCGAAGAGATATTCGGCGCTCAATCCTGGCCAGGCGCCGCGACCGTAACATATCGCCAGATCCAGATCGTCGGACAAATCCACATCGCCGCGGTCCTCGGCAACCAACCGAATGTCTGTTCCGGGGTTGATTGTCAGAAATTCCGCGATCTTCGGGCGAAGCCAGAATGCCGCGACCGCCACCGTCGATCCTATAGTCAAATTGGCCCCAGGCTCGCGCCGCTGGATCTCCTCGGCGCTTGTCGCGATGTATTCCAGCCCGAGCGCAACGGCCTCGTGGAAGCGGCGACCCGTAGGCGTCAGTACGACCTTCCGGCTCCCCCGGGTGAACAGGTCGACCTTCAGCCGGGCTTCGAGCTGGCGGATCTGCTTGCTGACGGCAGCCTGAGTCACGCCCAACTCCCGCGCCGCCAGGGAGAATCCCCCGCATCGGGCCGCAGCCTCGAAAGAAATCAGCGCGCTGGGAACCGGCAGGCGGCGGCGCAAGCCCTTCATAACTTTCAGTAGCCCCTAGTGGCAACTTTTTATGGAATTTACGGCGTTCTCCGGCGGAGAAAACAAGAGGGAAATTTAACATGACATAAGCCGCTGGGCATGACCGAGAGCTTCGACACACGCCGAACCGCATTGATCGCCGTGGACTTCCAGGACGAATGCGCGAGCAGCCAAGGCGCCTGGCCGATCCATAACGGCTCCGAGGTGCTTGCCAATGCCAAGGCGGTGCTCGCGGGGGCCCGCGCACGCAGGATACCGATAATCCTTACTAAGCATGTGCTCGAGCCGAACGGCAGCGATAGCTTCCGCCTCGAGCCCAGCCGCAGGAGCGGCCGGCCGCTGCACAGCGTGCGAGGAGCCACCAAATCAAGCTTCTGCAAGCAAGTGACCCCGCGAAGGGGCGACATCATCATCGAGAAGCAGCGCTGGACCGGTTTTTACTGCACGAAGATGGATCTCGTCCTGCGTCGCCTGGACGTCGATCATTTGATCATGATGGGGATTTGGACCGAGGCGTGTTTCGAGACTACGGTCTGGGACGCGCTGTGGCGAGACTACAGAATCACCATCGTCAAGGATGCCTGCAGCAGTGCCACGGACGTCATGCACATGACGGGCATCCTGGACCTAGCCAATTGGCTTTATGGCGGGAGCACCATACAAACGAAGGGGCTCGGTAAGGCGATAAGGGGGCGCCCCTTTAAGGCATGGTCCCTTCAGGGACCATCCCGGTTTCCCTCTTGCCTAAGCGACATACAGCTGTTGTTCGC
>CAYWHF010000311.1:0-3832 GCA_964457695.1 uncultured Methylocapsa sp. | reverse complement strand
GAAGGAATTCAATGAATTCACGGCTGCGGTGGCGATCCTTGACCAGGGAATGGATCTTGCTGGTCACGTGTATTAGTAGCTTGATTCAACTCAGGGGAGTAACGCACAAATCAAACGATTCACAGGCTCTCAGACGGAGGCTTCGTCGCCACGCATGAGGCCGGTCAATTTTGCGTAGTGCAAAAGCAGGATTGTCTTTGCGTCGATGATTTCGCCGCGGCGAACCATTTCCAAAGCCTCGTCCAGTGTGGGCTCAAGGATTTCGATGTCCTCGCCTTCGTCGTCGCGGCCCCCTCCCTGGCTCGTTCGGTGGCCTGCCGCATATTCCGCAACAAAAAAAGTAAGTTTTTCAACAAAGCACCCAGGACTCATATAGGCCTCGAAAATGCGGCGCGGCGTTCGCACCAGAAAGCCGGTTTCTTCTTCGGCCTCCTTGATGATCCGGCGCTCTGCATCCTCGCCCTCGAGCCTCCCGGCACACACCTCGATCAGGCTTTCGAGACCGTCCCTCAAATACGCGGTTATGCGAAACTGGCGCACAAGCACGACCCGCGTGCTCTTTGGATCGTACAGCAAGATCGCCGCGCCATCGCCCGAATCATAGACTTCGCGTGCGAGACTCTGTCTCCTGCCGTCAAACCGCTTTCGTTCCACAACAAATCGCTCGAGCGCGCCGTGACCTCTTGAAATGACTTCCCGCTCGCGCAGTAAAATATTTTCGCTCATTACATCAATATCCAAATTGCTCACGCAAGATCCGCTCGTCGAGCGAATGGCCGGGATCGTGGAGTAGCACGAGCCCGGTCGCGTGATCCATGGCGACTGAAACCTTGATGACGCTCCTTACCTCAAAATGGTCGGCAACGGCCGAGGCAGGACGCTTGTCCGGCTCTAAAATGTCGATACTCACACGCGCCGTATCAGGCAGGAGCGCGCCCCGCCAGCGGCGCGGCCGGAATGGTGCTATCGGCGTGAGCGGCATCAGCGTTGCGTCGAGCGGCAGAATCGGTCCATGCGCCGACAAATTATAGGCGGTTGAACCGACCGGCGTTGCGACGATGAGCCCATCGGCAATCAGCTCTCCGAGCCTCTCCCTGCCATCGAGCGAAATCCGCATTTTTGCTGCCTGATAGGATTGACGCAGGATGGAGACTTCATTAATCGCGCGTGCCTCAATTGTTTCTCCCGAACTCGTCGTTGCCTCCATCAGCAGCGGGTGCACCGTCGACGCTTCCGCCCGGTCGAGGCGCTCATCGAGATCGGGGCCATGGAATTCATTCATGAGAAAACCTACAGATCCCTGTTTCATGCCGTAGATCGGCTTGTTCTTTCCCATGAACCTGTGAAGCGTTTGCAGCATGAGGCCATCGCCGCCGAGCGCGACGACGACATCGGCCGATTCAGGATCAATCGTGCCATAGCGTGCGATGAACTCTGTCCGGGCCGCGTTTGCTTCCCGGGTTCCCGACGCCAAAAATGCGATGCGCTCGAAGCGATGTTTTACGGCCTTCTCATGCTGCATGATTTCGGCTCCAGCCACGCAAAATTCATCCCAGAGCAAGATGACTTTTCTACGAATTGTCCGGCTTCGCCCGATTCTTTCTCTGCCGGGTGTCCAAACGCCAAAGGTTCTAACCTTTGCCCGGCACGCCGTAGCCGCGAGCTGCGTTTGCATAACCCCTTATTCAATTGGCGATTTCTTCACGGTCGCCGGCAAGCAGCAGCTGGGGAATCTGAGTGAACGCAAAACTGCCGCCGCGTCTGTCAAAGATCCAGACAAGGTCGAAGCGGTCGAACGGCCAGTATTGCGGTGCGGTTGTCTTATTTCCCAAGATCGTATTGGCGATGACATGCATGTTGTTGTGCTTCCATGCGATGAGCGCCGTGCTGACTCGCGACGATAGAACAGTCTGCACAAGTTTTTCTTCTTCACCTTCAAAATAGCCGCAATTGAACTCGGCTTGCAGTAGGGCGGCGAGCGGCAAAAGAGTATGCTGCGGCCGCAGGCTTGGGGCTTCCGGTCCAGCCCTGCAAGCAAATAAAATATCCGGCCGGGCCAGCGCCGGATGAACAAACCGGTTCTCCACAGGCGCGAAGAAGCGCACAAGCGCGCCCGCACGCTGCCAGCCGCGCACCGTGAGTTCTTCCTTGTTCTTGACGCCCGCCTCAGTCACGCCGCGGACCGATTTATCGGCGCTCGGACGCTCGGCATGCCTGATCAGCATGATTTTGTCGCACATTATCGCTCCCGCTTTCCGTTTGGGCAGCACGCTGGAAAGGCGCGGCGAAGACCAACGGCTAACGGAGGTTTGATCTACACGGCCTCACATCATTTGTCAGGTGCGAGAAACTGCAGCGCGAGCAGCTGTTTAAGAGCAAACCCGCAATCTCCCTGGCGGTTCTCGCAGCGGCCGCTCCGGTTGTGCCGAGATTGCTAAAACGGGTGCGATATTTTTAAATCATTCCTGCGTCGACATTGATGGCAGCGCGCGCTGCCTCCTGCGGATCCTGCAGCAGTTGCAGCTGACTCGTGTCAACACGATCTCAGCAGTGGCAACATAAGTCGGGACGGCGGTAAATGCGTAAGTAAGCGCGATCGCCATGATCAAAACCATCCATCGTCGCCGGGTTCTGATACCTCAAAACGCGAACAAAGAAATTGGGCGGCGCTTCGACGGGCGGGCCCGTATTGGTTCTCCCCCGGTTCGTTCGAAAGGAGACTTTGTCGACCACCTTTAGCATCCTGTTCATGCCGTTCGTTTTGCTACCGAATTGCCTTAGACCGGCGCGTAAAATTGAAGCGCGGAGAACCCTCCATTCCGAGCTGGCTCCGGATGATCCAAAACGGGCTATGATGTCCCGATCCCGCAAACGCGCATTGCAAGCATGGCCTTGCGCGTTTCCGGCGGTTAAAAGTGGACACGACCAAAAACTTTGCTCCGTTCTCGCATCGACCCGCTCGGGCAATCGACGCGGGTCTCGTGGTCGTGAATGATGATGATTTACGCAAAATATCGAACCAGTTTCAGGTGGCATTCAGGAATATGACGGGTTGCATCATATATTAATCATATCTTCGTCAGTTCGGCAATTGTGCAGCGCAATATAACGTCTCGCCGAGTTGGCTCGATACCCGGAACAATCTTTCGCAGCAACAGCAAAATCGTAAGGCTGCTGGTGTTGGCAGCTTTCCGGAGCCAGGCCTGGACGGACTCTTTGTGTTTTGGCGTCACGGCTGAGGCCGTAAGCCCATTGGGAGATTGCCCGGCGAGTGGCCGACTATTTGGCGGTAGCTGTTGATTATAGGCGGCCAAATAGGTACTGACGAAGGCGGCCTGAGATTCTAAAGCAACAGCTCGCGACCGGGGATTGCAATGCAGAGAATGTCTGGATTTGGCTCATTGTCCGGCACGGAATTGGCGTTTGTTGGGATTGTCTTTGCCGCATTGGGCTTGGGCGGCTGCGTTCAGACGGCGGGATATGCGCCCGTAGCGGCAGGGGTTCCCCAGGCCCGGGCCCGGCCGGCTTGGCCAAGCCTTCCCGAGAACGCCGCCTGCACGAAAGAACTCACTCACTTTGAAACCTTCCTCGAAGGCGAAGCCGGCGTGGGAAATCTCAACCGCACAGTTTACGACAAAATCGAGATCGATATGAGCCGTGCCGCAAACGCCTGCGCGGCCGGAAAGGATGGCGAAGCGCGCGCGATCGTGCATTCGAATAAAAGTACATATGGGTATCGCGAATCTCCGTAAGGGCAAAAAAAAAACGCCCCATTTTGCCCTTTTGCGGCCGCAAGGACTACGCAACCCTTTTTTTGCCATTTTGTCCCACC
>CAYWHF010000310.1:0-3857 GCA_964457695.1 uncultured Methylocapsa sp. | reverse complement strand
GGCGAGGCGTTTGGCGAAACTGGGGAAAAAGTTTGAATGGGGTTTGGCGGGCGTTGGCGGAATGCGGGCGGGGATTGAGGAGCTAATCGCGATTTTCAATCTGCAGACGCAGGTATGGGTCACTGGATGGCTAAGCAGTGACAAGGTGCGCGAAGAAATTCTAACCGCGCGAGCGCTCGTGCTGCCGACTTTTGCCGAGGGGCTTCCAGTGGTTATCATGGAAGCTATGGCGCTCAGACGTCCGGTCATAAGCACATTTGTGGCCGGGATTCCGGAACTGGTGCAGGCGGGTGAGACCGGTTGGCTGGTTCCGGCCGGCGACGTGGACGCGCTGCGAGATGCAATGCAAGAATGCCTTGGGGCGCCCGATGAGCAGTTGTCGAAAATGGGCGAAGCTGCGCGCACGCGGGTGCTCGAGCGTCACAATGTAGATGTCTCAGCATCTCAATTGGCAGCCTTGTTTGAAGGACGCTTCTGAAAGCCTCGGCTCCCGCGTTGCCTGGCTCATCGTAGCCTTTCAAGGAGCGAAGATGAGACAGAATCCGGGCCGGTCTGAGCGGTGGCCGGAGGTCTCCAGCATTCTTCGCCGGTCTCGCGGACGCGCTTCTTCTCGTCGTCGGGTGTGAATCCATCCGCATAGACGACGGTCGTACCGTGCTCGCCCCTTCGCACGTGCCCGCCGAGGCTAGGGTTTATTTTGATTCAAAGGCTGGCAACGGGCATGGAGGCCAAGCGGATGAATGCGAACTTATTCTGGTTCAGCGACGAGCAAGGGGTGAAGATTGTTCCGCATTTGCCGACCAACCAGCCCGGACCCAAGCGCAAGGATAATCGGCGCATTCTGAGCGGGATCATGCATGTCCTCAAGATCGGCTGCCGCTGGCAGGATTGCCCAAAGGATTATGGTCCACACAAGACGATATACAACCGCTTCTATTAGATCTGATTGACTCCGGACCCTAAGTTATCGCGCTTGCCATACTTCCCCGATGTCGGTCGGCAGTCCCCCGCTCTAATACTGAGGAATGCTAACTTCGACGCGGCGGTCATTGCGGCCGCGATCTCCCGCCAGGGCATTGCTGCGGCCCTCTACGGTCTCCTCTTGCCCGGCGAGCGTCAGAGGATGGGAGCTCCCATAACCCTTCGCAGTCAGCATGGCGGGATCACCCCCCGCACGAATGAGGGCTCCACGGATGGCATTTGCGCGCCGTTGCGAAAGCCGCATGTTGGCGGCTGGGCTGCCAACATTATCGGTGTACCCGGTTATCTCAACCACCGTTCCAGCAGGCAGTTGTTTGATCAGCTGTGCGGCTTTCGGAACAAGGGGCCTGCTCGCCGGCAAGGGCTGTGCGCGATTGGTAGCGAAATAAATGGCCGGAAATTTCGGAGCAGGCAGTTTTGGAGTGCCAACTTGACTGTTCCCGCCGCCCCCCGAAAGCACTGGCCTCGCTGTTGCAGTTTCAATCGCACCGCTAACTGTGACCGGAGGGAATACATAATTACCATTGCTAGACGGCGAGGTTGTTAGCATCGAAGGCGCCTGCAAGGGCGCCACGCGCTCGTTTTGCGCAATGACTGGCGACGACTGGGTGCGCCCATGATCGCCCGACCCGATGAAATATCCGAGGAGCGATCCAAGCACAATCAGCGCAGTTGTGTATGGAATGACCAAACCGCCGAGCACAGGGGCAGCGCGGCCGTCTTGAGGTGTGCTGGCTCGTATTTGCTCCGCTCCGCCCTGCGTCTTTTCTCCGAGGGAAGAGGGCGAGCGCCGGCTGAGCGAGGCGAGGAACTGCGAGGCTAAAGCACGAAACGCCGCCGGGATAGCTCCGCCTTGTGCTAATGGGGCCACGACATTGGGAATTGTATAGCCCAAAATCGTTCGCGCGAAGGGTTGGCTCACTTCAATTTTGGCGGCAATTTTGCTAACGGCGTCGCTGCCCAGCGCCTGTTCAACCTCTTGACCTGAAAGAGGTACCAGCTCGGACCCATCCAACCAAGATGCAACCTCGACGGTGAACCCCGCAGCCTTGAACTTCCGGACCAAACCGCGAAGACCGCCCGGCTGTTTAGAGACCAGCTGCACTGTCTCTTGGATAAGGGATTCGGCCTTGGGCCCTAGACAGTATCGCTTTTCGATTTCGTGAACGAGATTATCAAAGGTCGACATCTTACGCGTCTCATTCTCAAACAATTGCTGCTTACTTGCGCGTCTTGTGTGACGGCGTCAATACGTACTGAAATCAGGACAACTTTTTACTATGGCGGAAGTTGCGCTGCAAGTCCGCCATTTTGCCTTATGTGGTGATGAGCGGCCGCAACCAAACGCTCGGAGCAGCGGCAGGCACCTTGAGCAGAGTAATTATACCGCCACCTTACTTTATGACGATGTCGCCGCATTGGCCCTATCCTTCGCTTCCTCACACGCCGGTGTGGAGCGGGCATCGGGATCAAACAGTGCACGGGCTGCCGGTTTTGGTCTATCCACCCGCCGGGCGGTTCGGCCCGTTTGCAGCAAAGTGGCGCGGGAGAGCTGGAGCGGGCGAAGGGAATCGAACCCTCGTATGCAGCTTGGGAAGCTGCCGTTCTACCATTGAACTACGCCCGCCGGAAATAGTTCCTCTTCGCCCAGCGTGCCTAAGATAACTTCATATGCCTTCCCGCGCCAGCCCTAAAGTTTCCTGAGCTCGACTATCTCGATGATATGGTTTGGCCCTTTGGCAGCACCAAGTTCGCGCGCGCGGCTCTTTGAATTGGGCGCATCTCCACTATGAGTGGCGATGCGGTCCATGTGGTGCACGATTATTTCCCGGTCGTGTTCGCTGCCGTTGTGGAGACGGCGCGGAGGGGCTGGAAGTTTTAATTGGGGTCAAAGACCTGGAATTTTGTTACGCCCCGCAGCGACCGTATACGCCGCTGCTCAACGAGCTACGCACGCTGAACATCCTCTTTTCCTGCCACCGCTTGTAGCACTCCTTGTGAAAGAATCGGGTGCCATAGCTGCAGCGTACATCGCCTGCCGCGAACCGCTCAAGACACTCATGGCAGTACGAAGAACGTTGTTTTCTGTCCTCTCTGTTGATCCGTGGCGGATCGAGCCGAAAATGGGTCATGATCTTCACCTAAATGCCAATATGAATAAAAACTCCAACAATGCGGCAAGAATCGTACTGAAAAGCGTGAGCGTTCAATGACGGTTGCTTCTCCCCTATAGCCCAAAGTTTTTTCGACAACATGACCCATTCGAGCACCCCAGGGGATACTGCGGCGCACAAGTGCGAGTGTTCGGGCTATTTCGCGCGGTCGCGTTTTACTTTGTTTGAAAAAGTTTGCTTCGTGATCTCACACTTGTTGTAACACTGCCACGTTGGGGAAACCGGCCGTATAATGGGATGCGCTCGTGTTCAGGCTTTCCGCCAGGAGAAATCATGACGCAGTCCGTCGATGCCGCGCGTTCCTTTGCTTGGGACGATCCATTCGATCTTAACGGCCAGCTCGGGGAAGACGAAAAGCTCGTGCGCGACTCCGCCCGCGCATTCGCGCAACGCTATCTCGCTCCACGTGCGGTAAAAGATTATCTCGAAGAACGGTTTGATCGCGAGATCGCGATTGAGATGGGGCGCGCCGGGCTCTTTGGCGCGACACTCCCGCAGCTGTATGGCGGCGCCAGGGTAAGCCATGTTGCCTACGGGCTTTCCGCCCGCGAGATCGAGCGTGTTGACAGCGGCTACCGCTCGCTCATGAGGGTGCAATCTTCCCTCGTGATGCATGCAATGCTTCCCTATGGCACCGAAGCGCAGCGCGAAAGATATTTGCCAAAACCCACCAAGGGAGAAATTATTCGTGCGTTTGTCCGC
>CAYWHF010000309.1:0-3864 GCA_964457695.1 uncultured Methylocapsa sp. | reverse complement strand
GTGCGATGTTGTCCTCGCGCAGATGAAAATCATGTTCGCCGCGATGGAAGAAGCCTATCGGATGAAGCCGGTGATTTATACATCGATCGATTTCCATCGCGATGTGATGCAAGGGGAGTTTACGGACTACCCGGTGTGGGTCCGCAGCGTGAAATGCCACCCCTCGCTCAAATTCGGCACGCGCCGCTGGCGTTTCTGGCAACATACCGCCGAAGGACGCGTCGCCGGAATTCGCGGCAAGGTCGATCGCAATGCGTTCAACGGCTCGCTCAAGGATTGGCAGGCTTGGCTCGCCAGCGGCAAATCGCCAGGTTAGCGCGGCGCAAATCGCTTGTAACCAGACGGCGAGAGACCACTCTGGCCGGACAGAGCGCTCTGCCGCGAAACCGCCTTAACTGCTTTTGATAGAAACGTTCGATTTGCGGCGGTGGTCCCAAAAATAATATCCGAGCGCGCCCGCCAAAATGATACCGGATGCGACGAAAGCATAGACGACTTGGCGCGAGCCTGCCCCGACGGTCACGCCAAGGTGGCCGGACATGACCATATCCTTGTTGTCCGCTACGGTGACAAGGACCGTGTATTTGCCGGCCTTTTCGAAATTCACATTGAGCGTGACGACCCCGGTCGGATAGGTTTTTGGCGGGGCATAGGCCAGCGTGACCGGATCGAGACCTGTGGCCGATGCCGTCTTCTCTGCTTCGTCGCCCCGCACGATGCGAACCTCCGTTTTCATATTCCGGAGTTCCTTCGCCGCCGAGCTAAGTGTGACGACAGCCGGGCCCGGACCAGGGAGGTCCTGGCAAGAATCATCGAGGGCACCAGACTGATAAACCGCGACTTGCAGCTCATGCATTCCAGCCATGAGCATGCAGCCCATATTCATGTTCATGTCCATGAGACTGGTATCTTGCGCCCGCGCCTGCGCGCCCCAGAGCGCGAATCCCAAGGTCAAGACTGCAGCAAAGCGGCCACTCCCAATCATAGGTTTCTTTCCTCGCCGATTACCGGCCCATGCGGCCGCGTTGTACTGAAAGGTGCGCTCTTTGCCAATCGGCCTTTTAGCGCTCCTTGAATTGCCTCAGGGCTTTCTCCGCGATCATGCGCCCGATGGGAATTGCCGATGTTGCTGCCGGAGAAGGGGCGTTGCAGACATGCAGCATCCTGGCGGTTTCCTCGAAGAGAAAATCATGCACCAGGGTCCCGTCGCGCAGCACCGCCTGGGCGCGTATGCCGGTTATTCCCGGCTCGAGATCGGCCAGCGCGAGGCCCGGACAATATTTGCGGCATTGCGCGAGATAGGCGCGTTTCCAGACGGAATTCCGGATTTCCGCCATGCCGGTTCCAAAATGCTTTCCGGCCACGCGCCAAAATCCCGGATACGTCAAGATGCTTGCGATATCCCTGAGATTGAAGGAAAATTTTTCGTAGCCTTCACGGGAGAGTCCAAGCACCGCATTGGGGCCAGCGATAATTCTTCCATCGATTGTCTTAGTTAAGTGGATCCCTACGAAAGGGAGCGTTGGGTCGGGAACGGGATAAATCAAGCGGGTGATCAGTCCCGACTTTGATTTTGGCAAGCTATAAAATTCGCCTCTAAAAGGTACGATTTTGTGCGCAAATTTTAGGCCAGCCAATTTCGCGAGGCGATCGGACTGCAGCCCGCCGCAGACAATCAGAAAGCGCGTTCGAAAACTTTGCCCTGAAGTTGCAATTGCGACGCCGCCCAAGTCTTCGCGAATGGCAATGACCTCCGCGGACAATCGTATGTCCGCTCCCTGCGCCACAATGGTTTTAGCAAAAGCGGAGGCGACCAATTTGTAATCGACGATGGCCGTTTCCGGGATCAAGAGCGCGCCTGCGCCGCGAATATTTGGTTCAAGCCGGGTCAGCCCGGCAGCGTCGATTGGCTCGGCTTCGACGCCATTTTGCTTGGCGCGCGCGAACAAAGTTTTTATCTGGGCGCGTTCCAACTCGTTCGTCGCGACGATGAGTTTGCCGCAGGTTTCGAATTTTATGCCTTGTTCCGTGCAAAAAGTCTTTGTGGCCGCGGCGCCCTCGCGGCAAAAGCGCGCCTTCAAGCTTCCCGGCGCGTAGTAGATGCCGGCGTGGATCACGCCGCTGTTATGGCCGGTTTGGTGCTGCGCGATTGCGCTTTCCTTTTCAACCAGGATCACCGAAGAACCCGGCCGTGCGCGCAAAATTTCCCGTGCGGCCGCAAGGCCCACGATACCGCCGCCGACAATTGCAAAATCATATGTCATTCGGAGCTAGAAAATCGCCTATATACAATATCGCGACAGCAATCCGCGGCTGCCCGCGGACGTTTTCACCATACGCGTTTCAAGGGAGTAAAACGCCATGCTTGCAGGAGAACTCGCGCTTATCGTCGCGTCTCTTTTCACCGGTGCCGCCGTCTACGTCAATGCGGTCGAGCAGCCGGCGCGGCTCACCCTCGACGACCGCGCCCTGCTTGCGGAATGGAAGCCGGCCTATAAGCGCGGCTTTGCATTGCAGGCGCCCTTGGCGCTCCTCGGCTTTGTCTTCGGCATTCTCGCAGCCTATAACCAATTCGACTGGCGCTGGCTCTTGGGCGCATTCGTCCTTCTCGCCAACTGGCCGTTCACGCTCGTGGTCATCATGCCGGTGAACAGCCGCCTCATGGCAATGAAAGCCGAAGACACAGGTCCGGAAAGCAGGGCATTGATCGAGCAATGGGGCAAATTGCACGCGGTGCGCAGCGCGCTTGGCGCAGCTTCCACGGCGCTGTTCCTTTGGGCCTCTTATTAAACTTCGATCCGGTTGGCGCATCCTACATCGTGTGGGCGCTGTAGGAAAGCCGTCATAAACGCCGGGATCGCTCCAGCACGCTCTGTCACGCGAGTTCTATTCGTACAGGAACGTGATCCGACGGCTTATCCTCGCCACGCCTTTCCTTATCGATGGTGACCTCTGTCAACTGGTCGGCTGCGCGCGGCGAAAGCAAAAGATGGTCGATGCGAATCCCAATGTTGCGCTGCCAGGCGCCCGCTTGATAGTCCCAAAACGTGTAGAGCCCGGGATCGTCCGTGGTGGCGCGGAGGGCATCCGTCAGCCCGAGGTTTAAGAGGCATCGATAGCGCGCGCGGGTCTGCGGCAAAAAGAGCGCATCGCCTTCCCAGGCCGCGGGATCGGCGCAGTCGCGCGGCTCCGGGATCACATTGTAGTCGCCGGCAAGAATAAACGGCTCCTCCAGCGCCAACAGCTGCTTTGCGTGCGCGATGAGCCGGTCCATAAAGGCGAGCTTATAAGTATATTTTGCGGTTTCTGGCGGATTGCCGTTCGGCAGATAAATCGAGGCCACGCGGACAATTCCGGCGCCATTGGGAACGATCGCCTCTATATAGCGCGCCTGCGCGTCGTCTGCGTCGCCGGGAAGCCCCGACGCGGCCTCGATCGGCGCCTTGGAAAGGATCGCTACGCCGTTAAAACCCTTTTGCCCGTGCACTGAGGCATTATAGCCTTCGGCCTCGACCTCGGCGTGAGGAAACGCCTCATCGACACATTTGAGTTCTTGGAGGCAGAGAACATCGGGCTTTACGTCGCGCAAGTAGCGCAAGAGGTGCTCGGTCCGCTGGCGCACCGAATTGACGTTCCAAGTGGCGATAATCAAGCCGGCATTCCTCGCTGTGCCGTGCCAGGCGGGGGGCGCGCCGGCTCCTGCATGAGCCGCGGCAAATTGCCATGCGGCAGCACCCCCTCGCGCATGAGGGCGCGGCGCAATGGGCCGATCATCGAGAAAGCCGCCACGCCGGCGCTGCGCAAAAAATCGACCGGAAAGTTGTCCATAAGTAAGGAGCGGTTGAGAACATCGATACCATTGGT
>CAYWHF010000308.1:0-3876 GCA_964457695.1 uncultured Methylocapsa sp. | reverse complement strand
AGCCAGTTGAATTGGTCTACTAGAGGGAGAACGGGTCATGGGGTTTAGACATTCGAGCGCCGGTGCTTTAGCGGCGGTCGCCGTGCTGTTTGGCGGCATCGCCGGCTACTATACGCCGGCAATCGCCGGATCCGACCGCGGCGGCGATACCTATGCGGGCGATTATTCGGGAGGGTCGCTTCCGAACGGCACATTCGCCGTATTAGAGTACCTAAGATATGTGCACGCCGATGCCTTCGTCGATACGGCGGGACAAGAACTTCCGAATTCGCACGCAAAAATATTTGTGGAGTTAACGCGGTTCGTGTATCTCGCTCAGTTCAATGAGCATCCCTTCGCAATCGAGGCGGATTTGCCATTTGCCACATTTACGAACGTAAATATCCCTATCCCGGGCGCGAACAATCGTGTTGCAGGGGGTCTCGCCGATCCCGACCTTCACTTCACCTATTTCTTTATTGCCCGCAATGACGAGGTGCAGCGCTGGCTCGGCTTGACCAATTTTCTCTTTCTTCCCTTGGGACGGGCCTTCGACAACCGGAAAACGGTCAATGTCTCGACGGCGCGTCAATTCACGGACATTCCTCAGATCGGCTACAGCGAAGGCTTCAACAACTTCTCCCCGGTCTTGAATGGCGTCTTTCTTGATTTGATCGCCAATGCCTCATTCCATACCAATGGCAACAGTCCGCTAACCATTGTCAATCCACCACAGGCTCCAATCCCCGGCGTGCTGACTTACAATACGCTGATTCAGCACCCCTCTTACACTGTCGAAGCGTTTCTGCGTTACGCGCCGGAGCCCCTGCAATTCGTCGCCGTTGGGATAGAGAAGGCGTGGGGAGGAAAGCAGATAGCCATAAACGGTACATTTGACGCAACAGGGCCGCCGATCACGAAACCGCAGCCCAACATCCCTTTTACGAAAGATGACTTCCTCAGAGGCCACGTCCAATTTCAGCTTTCGTTTGGGCAGGACTTTGCGGTCGCGGGCGACGTCTTCCACGAATTCGAAAGGTCGGGCGGCTTCAGGGAGAATATTGGCGTTGAAATTCGCCTCGTCAAATTATTCTATCCGCAAGGAGCTGCCAAATAGGGCCTATATGACTAGACGTGCTCGCTGAATTCTTTGACCGATGGGAATGATTGGGAGGTGGAACATCGCACCACGAGCAGAGGCGGATTTACGCACATTGCCGGTGGCGGCCCTTCCAACTGGGAAGCGCACCGGAAAAAGGCAAGGCGTCGGCCTTGTAAACGGCGCGCGCAATGGCGCGGGAGAGACAATCGGCAGCGATTAACCCAATTTCAATCCGGTCGCGGACAGTTGGAACGTTTTTCGCGGTGCCGGTTGCCGCGGCAAATATTGTGTCGCCATCCATGCAGGCATGCGCGGGGCGCAACGCCCGGGAGATGCCATCATGCGCCATAATGGCAAGCCTTTTCGCTTCCGGTTTGGTCAGCGCCGCATCTGTTGCAACAATTGCGATGGTGGTATTTTCCGCAGCCGCACTTTTGATACGCATGGCAAGCGCGTCCTTGGGCCAAGGCACAGGCCAGCCGAGGCCGCCAAATTCCTGCGCACATTCGTGAGGCGCGGCCCAGAAATGCGGCCCATCGCCGATCGTCGCTTGTCCCAGCGCATTTACGGCAACAAGGGCGCCCGCGCAAAACCCCGCCGATGTCGAAGCGCTCGCCGAGCCGACGCCGCCCTTAAGATTGGCGGTCGTCGCGCCATAGCCAGCACCGGCGCTGCCAAGCGCAAAATCTTCGCTCGCCGCCGCGGCCGCTCTGTAACCCAAGTGCCAATAGGCGGGCTCTCGCCCAAAATTTTTGTCGCCTCCGTTGAGAAGATCGAAAAGGATCGCGCCCGGCACGATCGGCACATTGACGTTGCCTACCTTATAGCCCCGGCCCTTTTCGCGCAGCCAGGCTATGACTCCGCCCATGGAATCGAGGCCATAGACCGAACCGCCCGAAAGAACCAAACCATCGACCCGCTCGACGGTCATTTCAGGTTCGAGCAAAGCCGTGTCACGCAGACCCGGCGCGCCGCCATGAATGGCAATCGACGCAACGGCAGGAGACTCGAAGATGAGCGCGGTAACCCCGGACGCGATCGCAGCGTCATGCGCGTGCCCGACCGATATGCCGGGGATGTCGGTAATGAGATTGTTCAACCCTGCCGCCATCATGATCCGCCGTAGCGGGTCACGACGTCATGCGCGATCTTTCCGCCTTCGGCAAGAAAGCGGACAATCACCGCTTGCGCATTTCGCGTGCAGTAACGATAGCTCCTTTCATAGTCGCGAAAGCCGCGATTGTAACTGCCCGCAAGCCGCTCCTTGCGCGCATTGGTTTTGGCCTCGGCTTCCAAAAGCGCCTTCATTTTTTCACGCCATTCGCCGGAAGGATTGGTGGCACAAAGCTCGTCGAGATAGGCGAGCGCGCCCAGAATTTCGGCGAGTTTTAGAACCTCGGAATCGAATGGCGGCGGAGGCTCCTCCACTGACGGCGCAGGCGCATTCGCCGCGGGCGCAGACTTAGTGTCAATGGCCTTTGGCTTGCGGGGTTTGACTTTTGCGGGCTTTGCCGGTCCACGTTGAGGCGCGGCCTGGGAGGGGGGAGGCGGCGGTCTTGTCCAGCCGAATAAAAAGTCAAACTGCGCTCCGGCCGGATTAGCCTGCAAAAGAATACAGATGGCCGCGGCTGCAATCGCCCCAAGCACGCTGGTTGTATAGCAGCGATTAGCTGTGGTCCCTGAATTTCCCGGCATGGTCTCTTTTCGCCAACCGCCCGCGTCTACGTGCGCGTAAAGCAATTTCACATAGCTGCTAAACGCACCACGCCGCGCACAAATCTGAACTTCCTCGCGCATTGCCACCTCCTCCAAGGACTTGCCTATTTTAAAGCACAGGCAGCGGCAAACCTTATTTTGGTGGTAAGCAGCAAACATCCGGATAACGCCAGAGACGTAAAGAAAAAGAGGATCAACGATTTAACGATCTAGCCACCCGGAGGCCGAGAGTGTCGAACTGGACGTTGATATTGCGCTTAACGCGAACTGCCGCGCAGATGAGCTCCGTATCGTTGCGCCATGAACCGCCGCGGATGACACGATAGTTTGGATCGCCGCCCCGGAGCCACGCCGATCCATCGGTTGGCGCGCCATCGTAATTGTCGTGCCAGCTATCTTCAACCCATTCCCAGACGTTGCCGTGCATGTCGTAAAGCCCCAGCGCGTTCGGCTTGAACGAGCCAACTGGTGCCGTCTGTTGGAGATCCCATTGGCTGCCGCATCCGTCGCAATTGGCGTTGCCCTTGCCAGGTTCGTCGCCCCAAGAATAGCGGGACGTTGTGCCGGCGCGCGCAGCAAATTCCCACTCGGCCTCGGTCAAAAGCCGGTAGTTTTTGCCGGTCAACCGCGAGAGCCAGCCCACATACTGCTTGGCGTCGCCCCAGCTCACGTTGATTACAGGCATCTGCCCGCGTCCCCAATGGTCTTGGACACGCGGACACGCCGCCGCGGCGACGCAAGCATCCCACTCTTCAAAGGTCACTTCGAACTTGGAAACGGCGAACGGCTCGGCGATTGCAACCTCGTGTTGCGGGCGTTCACTTGCATTCTGGTCAGACTCGCTCTCCGGCGAGCCCATAATGAACTTGCCAGCTGGGACGACGATCATCACCGGGCAGCCGTTCGCACATTCTTTGAAGGCTGAGCCCGGCTTTGGCGCCGTTGCATTCTCCAAATCGGCCCCGAGGAAAGTCGGGCCCGCCGCGATAAGCAAGCGGCACTGCCCCATGACCTCCTGTGCGATGGCTGCTCGAAGGATGAAGCCCGAGCCCGATAGGCAGTACAGGACTATGAGACCC
>CAYWHF010000307.1:0-3878 GCA_964457695.1 uncultured Methylocapsa sp. | reverse complement strand
GCTGGCGCCGAAGGCGCAACCGCCCCGGAAACGCTCAGGCCAAGGGACCGCTCGGGGATGACACTCTGGAAAGCGGCCTTCCTTAAAGGGAGGCCCACCGAAGGAGGCAACTTCGCGTGGCCGTAAGCCACTCGAAGGAAATCTTTCAGGTCCCGGGACAGAGGGGGCAGCGGCGGGCAAAAACCCGCGCGGCTGTTTAACCAAAGTCCTGCCAGGTGCTCCGATGCTTGGGTCACAATCTGCCGCCGCCTTCGCGGTTCCCGCTCTTTCCCGTTCGGCCCTTCACGATCTGCACCAAACACTTGGCGCCCGGCTCGTCGAGTTTGCGGGCTACTGCCTGCCCCTAAACTACTCCTCCGGGATCATCAGCGAGCATCTTTTTACGCGCGCCTCTGCGGGCCTGTTCGATGTCTCGCACATGGGCCAGGCCGTGCTTTCCGGGCCAAACGCTTTGCTCCGCCTCGAAACTCTGGTGCCGGGCGAGATCGCGGCGCTTGCTCCGGGGCAAATGCGCTACACGCTGCTGCTCAACGAAGACGGCCATATATTGGACGATCTGATCGTCACGCGGCTTGCGGACGAAGGAGGCTGCGAGCGGCTTTTTCTTGTCGTCAACGCGTCCCGCAAGGAGGCCGATTTCGCGCAGATCGCGGGCGGTCTTGCCGGTTGCACTTTGACGCCTCTCGAGGATCGCGCGCTTATCGCGCTGCAAGGCCCGGTGGCCGCCTCGATTTTGTGCCGCCATATGCCGCCCAGTGCGGCCAAAGCGATAGCAGCAATGCCCTTCATGACGGCCCAAAGTTTTGTGCGCGATGGCGTTGCGCTTCACGTCTCGCGTTCGGGCTATACGGGCGAGGACGGGTTTGAAATTTCAATTCCCTCCCCGGCAGCGCAGGACTTCGCACAAGAATTGCTTGCTGACGTGGAGGTGCGCCCGGCCGGCCTTGGCGCGCGCGATTCGCTGCGCCTCGAGGCGGGCCTTTGTCTTTACGGCCATGACATCGACGCGACGACCGGTCCGGTCGAGGCGGGACTGTTGTGGACGATCTCGAAGCGCCGGTGCGAGGAGGGCGGATTTTTGGGCCACGCCGAAGTCAAAAAAGCAATCGAGAATGAACCTTCGCGCAGGCGCGCGGGATTTTCGATCGAGGGCAAGGTTTTGGCGCGGGAAGGGGCGGCGATCATGCTGGACGGCCAAAAGATCGGCGTGATTACCTCGGGAGGTTTCGCGCCGAGCCTCGGGCAGCCCATAGCGATGGGCTATGTGGACGCCGCCTTCGCCGCGCCGGACACGCAAGTGACGGTAGAAGCGCGGGGCAAGGAAATTGGCGCAAAAATCGTTCCTCTGCCCTTCGTGCCCCACCGCTATTTTAGGGGATGCTGATGGACATGCGTTACACCGAAAGTCACGAATATATCCGCGTCGAAGGAGAGACCGGCATCGTTGGGATCACCGACTTTGCGCAATCCCAATTGGGCGATGTTGTCTTCGTCGAACTTCCGCAAACCGGAAACAAAATTTTGAAAGGGGAACAGGCCGCCACGATCGAAAGCGTCAAGGCCGCTGCCGAAGTCAATGCACCCGCCTCTGGCGAGGTCGTCGAGGTAAACAGTGCGCTTGCCGAGACGCCGGGGCTCGTCAACGAGGATCCTTTTGGCAAGGGTTGGATGTTGAGAATCAAGCTCAGCGACGCCCCGGAGCTCGATAGCCTGATGGATGAGGCCGCATATCGAGAGTTTTTGAAGACTTTGGGCTAAAGAAATTGTTGAAATAACCCATGATTAAAAAACGGAAACTCCGGCCATCTACATTCGCAAGGTTTACACCCGGACAATGCCTGAACTGCGACAAGTCCTCAAGGCAATTGTATTGTTCGTTAGCTTGCTCACAGACGGCCAAACTAGTGCGTTATGCACGGCGAAAACGTGCCAGAGGCGAATTCAGTCGCCCGGACATAAAAGAAGCTATCGAGATCCGGCTCGCGTTTATCATCGGCAGTGGTGGTTACGACGAGAAGGCTAGAAGAATTCCCCCTGAGACAAGGACTGAGGTGTACGCCAGAGCCGCTGGCAAGTGCCAGAAGTGCGGGCGAACGTTTGGCGACGATCCAGATTCCAAGGCGACGATCCAGCATCTAAATGCAAGCGCAAACAACATCAGTAACCTTCAAGCTTGGTGCATGCGCTGCAATAAAGACGACGCGCTCAGCAAATTCGTTCCGATTACGGATGATGAGCACCGTGCGGAAGCCTTCACGATCGTCATGCGCTGGGAAGCCAAAAAACCACTCAGACTTTGCGATGACCAATTGCACTGGAATGACATGTGGCGGAATCTCCAAGCTGCAAATGTCGAAGCTTATGACAGACTCCATGCCAAGAACTGAAGACGAACTGATCATGGACGTAATCCGAATTTATCGTACTTGCTGCGGTTGAGTTTTACTCAGAAGAGAAAACGGAAATTAACCATGCGTTATCTGCCTCTGAATGACGAGGACCGCGCCGAAATGCTGGCACGCATCGGCGTTGGCTCAATCGGCGAGCTTTTTGCCGATATTCCGGAAGATAAGCGGCTCGAACAAGACCTCGCCCTGCCAAAGCGCAAGACCGAAATGGAGGTCGAGCGCTTGCTGACCGGCCTGGCGGCGCGGAACGTGGCGGCAGGCGAGGTGCCGTTTTTTGCCGGAGCCGGCGCCTATAAGCACCACATCCCCGCAACTGTCGATCATCTGATCCAGCGTTCCGAATTTCTCACAAGCTATACGCCCTATCAGCCGGAGATCGCGCAAGGCACGCTGCAAAGCATTTTCGAGTTCCAGACTCAGGTTGCGGCTCTGACCGCAATGGATGTCGCCAATGCGTCGATGTATGACGGATCGACCGCCACCGTCGAAGCGGTTGCGATGGCGCGCCGCATTACCAAACGCTCGAAGGCAATTTTGTCCGGCGGGCTCCATCCGCATTATGTCGAGGCGGTTCGCACCTATTCGGCGATGGCCGGCGAGGATGCCGTCGTGCTGCCGCCGGATGTCTTTGCGTCCGAGAATCTTGGCGCCCTCATCGATGGCGATACGGCCTGCGTCGTGGTGCAGAGCCCGGATCTCTTCGGCAATCTCCGCGACCTGTCACATGTTGCCGCGCTCTGCCAAACCAAGGGCTCGCTTCTCATTGCGGTTTTCACCGAGGTCCTGTCGCTCGGCATCGTTAAGCCGCCGGGCGCGATGGGCGCCGATATTGCCGCGGGCGAAGGGCAGTCCATAGGCAACTGCTTGAATTTTGGCGGTCCTTATGCCGGGCTCTTCGCCGCTAAGCAAAACTATTTGCGGCAGATGCCCGGGCGTTTTGTCGGGGAGACGGTGCATTCCCTGGGGGACCGTCAGCTTCTTGTTAGCCCTGTGGCGCGCGGGGCACCACCGCGGGTTGGGCATAACGCTGGGCTTCGTGCTCCAGCCGACGGCGTCGCACACGCTCATCGAGTTCGGCGAGATCGCGCACGCGCGCAACCTGCGGATCCGCTTGATGGCGCTGAACCCCGAGAGCCACGAGGGCCTCGACTTCTACCTGGAGCCCGACGTGCTCGCGCGCGTGGTCCGCGATGCCGACGCGTTCGCGACGTGGGCTGCGCGTGTGCGACCGGAGTGGCTTCCGGAGATCCGCGCGGCGCGCGAGGCCGTGCTCGGAGAAGCCGCGAGCCGCGGACGACGCGACACGGGCGAGGTGCGTCGCCTTCCCGTCGTCGCGTGATCAGGGGGCGGGCGCGAAGTGGAACGGGTACGGGAGCGTCAGCGGTACGGCGGACGGATCCGCGCAGGGGAACACCCAGCTCCGCACGACCCCGGAGAGCCAAAGCGTCATGTCGAGCATCGGGACGGGTG
>CAYWHF010000306.1:0-3891 GCA_964457695.1 uncultured Methylocapsa sp. | reverse complement strand
CCCCTCCGGGGGCTGCGGTAAGCCGGATGCTGTTCACGGTTTCCGGAAGCAGTCGACCTTGGATGTTGGAAACGGGCGCCGTGGAAATCTGCTCGGCGGGATTGGCATAGGCAACAACGCCGGGAAGATTAGCCCGCGACGTGCGCATCAGAAGAAGCTGCGGCGGCAAGGCAAGCGGTTTGGCGCCCGCGGCCAGCGTGTTTTTAACCTGCTCGGCGACCTGGGCTTGAACCTCCTCCATCGAAAGCGCCGCCGATGGCGAAAACAATTGATCTGCCATATCGCGTGTCGACCACGCGATTTCCGCATCGTCCTGAACGGGCTCCTGTGCGGCGTCGATTGGCGCGCGCGCATCGGCGAGAACTTTTAGCGGATTGTAGGGCGGGACCTCCTCGGAGAGGCCGACGCTTCTTAATGTCAGTGACGTTTGAATATGGGTGAAACTATGGACTTTTACGACTTCCTTATCGCCCATCCTGATCGCCGTTTGCGCCTGAAAACGCTGCTTGCCGGCGCTGATGTCGACCGCCTTGACGAGGCGATCGCTCTTGCGGGGATTGACCCCGAAATCCAAATTGATCTCCTTTCGCTGCGACGGCGCAAGCGACGGCAATTCCGCGAAGTAAGTTTGATGCCCCAATATTGCGTAGATCGCCGCGCCGATGAGGCCCGCTCCCGAAAATCCTGTGAGAAGAGTCCCGGCAAGCCAGCGCAAAGAGACGCGTCGCCGGTCGAAAGCAACGGCACGCGGGCCACCGGTTTCAATGGCCGGATCCAGCCCAAAATCATAACTTCCGCGCA
Organism: uncultured Methylocapsa sp.; assembly: GCA_964457695.1. GTDB lineage: Bacteria > Pseudomonadota > Alphaproteobacteria > Rhizobiales > Beijerinckiaceae > Methylocapsa. The sequence goes on along the minus strand of CAYWHF010000306.1, from coordinate 3,090 downwards.
ATTGAGCCCGCTGCAGGTAAACACCATAAGTTTGAATTTGCTCGAGCCCTGCGATTGACATTGCGTTGGTTATTTCCTGGCAACTGCGGCCCATAAACACGGGCCTGGTCTCGAGTGACAAAATGCTGCTAAGCCCGCAAGCCTGGCCTTGAAATCACTATTCTAATTGACCGCCGCAATGGCGGACACAGGAGAGTCCAACGCTCGACATTCTCATCCGGGCGCACCGCAAAAGGCAATGCGTGATTGCGATCGGCGGCGGCACGGAATCAAAGCGTTTGAAGATGGCTCAATTGCGGCGTAGCTCACGGAGGTTTCCCGGAGCATGCGATTTAGACATTAGTCGAAAGGGGCGCATTCCTGTAAAAATTAACCCAAGTGACCCAAAGGCGTTCATTTCTGAAATTTGAAGCAAAGTCTCTCATAGGTCGATTTGAGAGCGAACCGCAGAGGATGTCAAGGAGCCTTGGTTGCCGGTTGCCGCTGCGAACACAATGCGCAGTTCCCGCTTAACATTCCTGCGATGCAGCGGAGCGCAGAAAGCACAACAATTTGCTGTCACGCCCATCGCGCTGCAACATGGCCGATTTGGTATTGCATGGGATGTACTTTTCCCAGCGGGCTCAGGCCTCCGTAGGGTGAGGGCCTGGCCTCAGCGCAAATCCGTCAGGACCACGGAATTGTCGGAGCCAATGACCTTGGTTCTCACCAGGAGATCGCCGTCATACCAGAGCTCGCGCATATAGCTGCCTTTGAGTGTATCGGCGATCTTATAATGATGCGCCTGATGCGTGACCCCGTTGACCGTCACGGAGTCGGAACCAAGGTCGGTAACTTTGAGCGACACACGGTTGCCGGTATCGGGCTCGATGGCGTCGGGCTCGACGACCGTCTCCTTGCGCCATAAGCTCACCGGCACGGCGGATTTGGGCAGATCGCTATGCTTGCCGTCGGCGTCCATGCTGACTTTGTCCCCCATTGCCGCGACTTTCACCTGATGCTGCGTGCCGTTGTCGTTGGTTTGCGATTTGAAGGAGACGAGCTGGCCGCCTTTCCAAACCTCATGGGTGGAGCATTCGTAACGATAAGCCTCGACGAAAAAGATTTTCACCGACACGTCGGTCTTGGTCTTTGCGGTGATCGTATCGTCTTGCTGCTCGATGTCGATCGTCTCCGTGCCGATCTTGTCGCCGGAGCGATTGATGTCAAACACCCGATGGATTTTTGCGGCCGGACTTGCGGCGGGAGAAGGCGCAATTGCCAGGCCGAAGAGAGCGAGGGTAAGGGCGATCGTTCGCATGATTGTCACCATGTATTTGGATGTGGCACACCAATAAGCAGCAAAAATGCCAGGAGTGAGACGCAATAAAGCTCACGGCGCGGTAACAAAGGTCAGATCCGGCGAAAGCTGATTTCGTATATCTGCGGGAACAATCGCGTCTTGGCGCATGGACCGCAGCGATTTGGCCTTTAAGCTTTTAGACAATTTCCGTCCAGAAGCGTCGCGCAACAGGCGATGATGGCGATAGAGAGGAGCCGGAAGTTCGAGCAAAGCCTGCAGCAGGCGGTGCAGGCTTGTCGTCAAGAAAAGATCCTCGCCCCGGACGACATCGGTGACGCCCTGCAGGGCATCGTCGACAACGACGGCGATGTGGTAGCTTGCGTGGATATCCTTGCGCGCGAGCGTTGCGTCTCCCCAATTTGCGGGTTCGGCCGCAACCTCGCGAATTTGCGAAGTTGGACCTATTTCACGCCAGACAAGTTTGCGGCCAATTGCTGCAAGCGCCGCCTCCATGTCGATGCGTAGCGCGGCAGGCTGGCCGGCGTTAAGCCGCCGCTGCCTTTCTTCCGGCGGCAAATGCTTGCAGGTGCCCGGGTAAAGGGGTGAGCCGTCCGGATCGCGCGGCCAGCGATCTCGCTTCGCGACCGCATTCAGGATGTTGCCCCGCGAACAAAAGCAAGGATATGTCACGCCGAGCGCAGATAGCTTCGCGAGTGCGCGCGCATAATCCGGAAAATGCTCCGATTGGTGGCGGACGGGCGTTTCCCAGGAAAGCCCGAGCCAGCCAAGATCCTCATAAATCGCTTGTTCGAATTCAAATTGGCATCGCTCGGCGTCGATATCTTCGATGCGAAGCAAAAAGCGGCCGCCTGCCTCGTGCGCCAAATCGTAATTCAGCAAAGCCGAATAGGCGTGCCCAAGGTGGAGGTATCCATTGGAGGACGGCGCAAACCGGAATACGCGGCTGGTAAATGACCGGGTCACGTCATCATCCTCCGGCTGGTCAATCCGCTTGGGCCCTTGTGGCGGCTCAGGGCCATGGCCCCGCAAATCCCGATACCGGGAAATACGACGCGGCTCAGGACGCTGCAAACGAAATTCCTAAGGGGGGAGAGATGGCTGCTCTGGTTTCTGGTCTTGACCTTCGCCGAGAATCGGGATTGCTCAACGCCATTGATACGCCAACCGGGGAATGGGACAGCATGGCGGTTACGCTCGACGGCCCGCGCCTTTTGCCGCAATCGCGCGCAGCGGAGCAGCTCGTGGTCTTTCTGCATGGCTATGGGGCCAATGGCAACGATCTGATCGCGATCGGCAAGCAATGGCGGAATTTGCTGCCGGGCGCTGCTTTTGTTGCCCCAAATGCGCCCGAGCCTTGCCCCCAGGCTCCCGGCGGGCGCCAATGGTTTCGCCTCACCATGCGTGATACCGCCGAACGCTGGAGTGGCGTCAAAGAAGCGCGTCCTGTGCTTGACGCATTTCTCGATAGCGAGCTTGCCCGCCATGGATTGGACAACGGCAAGCTGGCTTTGGTTGGTTTCAGCCAGGGGACAATGCTCGCCCTTCATGCCGGGTTGCGGCGCGGCCGTGCCCCGGCGGCGATCCTTGGATATTCCGGCGCGCTCGTGCTTCCCGATGGGCAGGATGACCTCACGTCACACGTGCCTGTCAACACCGCGCCGCCAATTCTTCTTGTTCATGGCAGCGAGGATGATGTCATTCCGGCCGGCGCGCTTTTTTTGTCTGCTGAAAAATTGGCCCAGGCGGGTATTCCCTGCCCGTGGCATTTTGCCCCTTGGCTCGGTCCC
>CAYWHF010000305.1:0-3903 GCA_964457695.1 uncultured Methylocapsa sp. | reverse complement strand
ATGCCGCCTTTGCCCAAACTTCCCCCGGTGCGGCTGTATCTCGCGGCACGGAGCTGGATGCTGGTCTTGCGCGCATATCTTGTGCTGGCAGCCGGGCTCATTCTGTTTCGGATCGTGATGCTTACAATGGGTGCGGCTTAGGCTTGAAACAATTTCATGCTGGGGTCAGCGTCAGCCAGTTTCCACGTTGCCCCAGCGCGTGCAGATTCGCACAACCTCGTTAAGTATAATTATGTAGCATTTTATCGGCGGCACGAGGCCGGCGCTGTCTGGAGAGTATCGCCCAATATTAATTGCGCGGGTTCAGCCGTGTGAGACTTTTGGGGAGAGCTTAGGGCTGACCCATACGCTCGCCGCCGGCCGCAAAAAGAAAAGTTGGAGATCACCCATGACGAGCAAGCTTCTTGCATTCTACGCATTTGCAGGCATGATCGAAGCTTCTTACGTCCGCGGACGCGGACGTTCCCGTAACGAGACGAAGGAAAAGCTGTCCAATACCCCAGACGCGGGGTCTATCCCTTGTTTGCGGGCGCCTCTCGAATGCAGATGGCAGATCGATCCAATGTCCGGCGCCCTCACGGCTTGCTGGGTGGACCCGCCGGCAAATGGCTGCAATTGCGCGGCTGAACCGTAAGCGTCGCCCGCGAGCCATGGAGCCAGGAACCGGAACATCAAAAACTGTCGCGACTAGCGGGCACGAGGCGACCCGGCGCGTTACGCAGAAACACCCACATCCGGCGACGATCCCGTAGGGGCTAAGGTAACGCTGAGCAGATTGCCGTCCGGGTCCTTGAACCAGGCGACTTGGCTTCCGCTTGGAGAAGTCCAGACTCCGAACTCGTCCTGAACCATCCCCTCATAGCGCTCGAACTTGACTCCTCGCGCAGCTAGAGTTTCGATTGCCGTCCGAATATCGGGCACGCGCCACCCCAAGACGGTGTGTGGCGCAGGGTTGAACTCTGCAACCTTTTGGATTCGCAGGGGCGTTCCCTTGGCGTCGAAGACGAGCGCGAATGGCGTATCCTCAACCAAGAAAAGCCCGAGCACGTCCTCATAAAAGTGACGCGCGCGGCTCGCATCTAACGTTGCGACAAAAGCGATGAGGTTATAATCCCGAAGCACGTCCAAGCTCCTCCAACGAGCTTCTCCAAATTGAAAACTTGTCTTAATTTAGGCTATCTTAAGCGCATTGCCCGATCTGGAGCATGAATATGGCTAAGTCAGACATGAACGGCGTTTCTTCGAGCCGTGCATCGCGGGAAGAACGCTACAAAGCTGGCCGTGATTTGCGCGCCAGCGTGCCGCGCGAATCCCACGCCGATTGCCCCTTGCCATCCGGCCGGGACCCGGTTGCTATTCTCCACGCGACGGACGCCGAGCGCATCCCGGAACTTGTGCCCGAGCGCTACAAGCGGATGATGAAATCGCCCTTTCTCTTTTTGCGCGGGGCCGCCGCCGTCATGGCCCAGGATCTCGCCGGGCTTCCCATGGCCGGTATCCCTGTGCAGGCCTGCGGCGACTGCCATTTGATGAATTTTGGCGCGTTCAACACCCCGGAGGGCCGGGTCCTTTTCGACATCAACGATTTCGACGAAACATTGCCCGGAGTCGATTTCACTGTTGACCTCAAGCGTTTGGCGGCGAGCGTCGCGGTTGCTGCTATGGACGCCAATCTGCCGGATAAGAAGGCCCGCGCGCTTGCCCAAGCGGCGATAAAATCCTATCGCGAATTCCTCCTCGAACTCGCGCCATTGCCGCCGCTCGAAATCTGGTACACGCGGATGGACATTGCGCAAGAAGTCAAAAAGATCGATGACACCAAAGTGCGCGAAAAAATTTTCTCGACGCTTGTAAAAGCGAAAAAGGATTTGGCCGCCGACGATAACTTTCCCCATCTTGCGGCGGAAAGTGGCGGCAGCGCGCGGATCGAAGACCGCGCTCCGCTCATTCGTCATTTCGGCACCGAGGCACTAAAGCCCTATAAAATTCATGCCCATGCTGCTTTCGCCAATTACCGCGCTACCCTTCTGCCTGAGCGGCGCAGGCTCGCCGCACGATACGAGCTCGCGGACCTTGCCCTAAAGGTCGTCGGCGTCGGCAGCGTGGGCACCTTTTGCGCGATCGGCCTTTTCATGACTGCGGATGGCGAGCATCTGTTCTTGCAGGTCAAGCAGGCGCTCCATTCGGTCCTTGAAAAATGCGTGCCGCCGCCGCGGGACCTGGCCCATCAAGGCCTGCGTGTCGTCGAAGGCCAGCGCGCGATGCAAGCGGCAAGCGATATTTTTCTCGGCTGGACCGCGGACGAAGAGACGGGCCGCTATTTTTATGTTCGCCAACTTAAAAACCGCCGCCTTGGTTCCATCGGAGAAGTCATGGAAGAGGGCGCGCTCGGCGCCTATGCGAGCCTCTGCGGAAGGACGCTGGCGCGGGCGCATGCGCGCAGCGGCGACCCCGCCGTGCTCGCCGGCTATATGGGAAAATCAGAAGTCATCGACGGCGCGCTTGCCTCCTTTGCGATGGCTTATGCCGCGCAAACGAAAGAAGATCATGCGAAATTGAAGGCCGCCCATCGTGAAAAGACAGGCATCGCGGCCGAATAATTTTATGCGAACCGGCGGGCGCTATGCCATTCGAGATTTGCCTTTCGATCTCATCGCCGGTGTCGCGCTCGCAGCGATTGCCATTCCCTCGCAAATGGCCACAGCGCATCTTGCCGGATACCCTGCCGTGCAGGGTTTTGCGGCTTTTGCAGCAGGATCAGCCCGCTTTGCTTTGTTTGGTTCGAATCGCTTTTTGGTTATCTTCGCAGATTCGCCGTTCCCGCCCATTTTCGCTTGCGTCCTTTCGCAGCTGGCCTCAACCGGTACGCACGCCTATTGTGCTCTTGCTGCAAGCTTTGCGCTGATGGTGGGCGGCATCCTTTTCAGCGCCGGATTATTTAGGCTCGGCTGGCTTGCAGATCTCGTATCGGTGCCGGTGACTGCCGGATTCCTTGCCGGAATAGCCGCTCATATCATCGTTTCCCAACTCCCTTTTCTTTTGGGCATAGCTGCTCCGCACGGCAATTTGCTGCACGAAGCGTCGGAGATCGTAAGCCATCTTGGCGAAACCAACGTCTTGACGCTCGCGCTCGGGCTTGTCGTATTTGGCGCGACGGTTTGCGCCGAAATTGTCAGTCCCAAAATTCCGGGCGCGCTGATCGGTATTGCGTTGACTACGGCGGCGGTCTACTGGTTGGGGCTCGAACGGCAAGGCGTCGCAGTTCTGGGGTTTGTGTCAGGAGAGCTGCCGGGATTTCATATTCCCTCGATGAGCTATCGGGAACTCACCGAAGCCATCCCTCTTGCCTTCGTTGTCGCCGCCATCGTGATGGTGCAATCCGCGGCTACGACACGCGCCTTCCCTGGCGTGCAAGGCACGAGCGCATCCATCAATCGCGATTTTGCAGGTATTGGCGCGGCTAATCTCATTTCCGGTGCCTTTGGAACTTTTGCCATCAATGCGAGTCCGCCTTTGACGGAAACCGTCTCGGAATCCGGAGGGCGCAGTAAACTTGCAGGGCTTGCTGCCGCTGCGCTTATTCTTGCCCTGGCCCTTTACGGCACGGTGCTGCTCGCGCATATTCCGCAATCCGCGCTCGCTGGCACGCTCATGTTTGTCGCAATAAAACTTGTGCGCCTTCGCGAGATCTTTTCTGTCTTGCGGCGCGCTTTTGGCGAATTTCTCCTCATCGTCTCGACATTTGCCGCAATTTTGCTGCTGCCGGTCGGAACGGGCGTTGCAATCGGAATCGCTCTGTCGCTTCTTCATGGGATTTGGTCTATGACGCGCCCGCGGCTTGTGGCGTTAGAAAGGGTTCCGGGAACCTCGATCTGGTGGCCGCCGGGCCGCGGTGCAATGGGA
>CAYWHF010000304.1:0-3919 GCA_964457695.1 uncultured Methylocapsa sp. | reverse complement strand
GCAAAGTCGCCAAGGTGCGCCTGACCAATGGGTTCGAGGTCATCGGCTATATTCCGGGCGAGGGCCATAATTTGCAGGAGCATTCGGTGGTCATGATCCGCGGCGGGCGGGTGAAGGATCTGCCTGGGGTGCGCTACCATATCTTGCGCGGCGTGCTCGACACGCAAGGCGTCAAAAACCGCAAACAGCGCCGGTCCAAATACGGCGCCAAGCGGCCGAAATGACATGTTGACGCGCTTGTGGACATGGCGAGGGCGATCACCTCATCGTGGATCCGGCGGGTTTAAGAGGCAATTCGCGCAGGACTTTATAGATTAAACGGAGACTACCAAATGTAACGCGGCCATCGCGCCGAAAAACGGGACATTATTCCGGACGCTAAATTTGGGGACGTCGTCGTCACCAAATTCATGAACTCGATCATGCACGATGGGATGAAATCGATTGCCGAGGCGATCGTCTATGGGGCGTTCGAATCTATCGAGCAGAAATCGCGATCGGAACCGCTTGCGGTCTTCAAGCACGCACTTGATAATGTCGCTCCTTCGATCGAGGTTCGTTCGCGCCGGGTCGGGGGCGCAACCTATCAGGTGCCGGTCGAGGTTCGCGCGGAGCGCCGGCAAGCGCTTGCCATTCGCTGGATCATCAATGCGGCGCGCGGCCGCAACGACAAGACGATGGTCGATCGTCTTTCGGCGGAGTTGCTGGATGCCGCAAACAATCGCGGCAATGCCGTTAAGAAGCGGGAAGATACCCACCGTATGGCGGAAGCCAACCGGGCCTTTTCACATTATCGTTGGTAGTTTACGCGAGACAATTCGTTTTCGCCCGAAGGAATTTTGACATGCCCCGCAGCCATCCAATCGAAGACTACCGCAACTTCGGTATTATGGCCCATATCGACGCGGGCAAGACAACGACGACCGAGCGGATTCTTTATTACTCAGGCAAATCGCACAAGATCGGCGAAGTCCATGACGGCGCCGCCACCATGGACTGGATGGAACAGGAGCAGGAGCGCGGCATAACGATCACCTCCGCTGCGACGACGACCTTCTGGCAAGGCAAGCGCCTGAACATCATCGACACCCCTGGCCATGTCGATTTCACGATCGAGGTCGAGCGCTCGCTGCGCGTGCTCGACGGCGCGGTCTGCGTGCTCGACGGGAATCAGGGCGTCGAGCCGCAGACGGAAACTGTCTGGCGGCAGGCAGATAAATATAACGTGCCGCGCATTGTCTTGGTCAACAAAATGGATAAAGTCGGGGCCGATTTCTACCGCTGCGTCGAGGAGATCAAGACCAAGGTCGGCGGGCGCCCGGTCTGTATCCAGCTGCCGCTTGGCGCGGAATCGGATTTTAAGGGCATCATCGACCTCGTGCGGATGAAGGCCGTGGTTTGGGAAGACGAGGGGCTCGGCGCCAAATATGCCGATACGGAAATTCCCGAGGTTATGAGATCCCGGGCCGAGGAATATCGGCACATGCTCGTCGAGGCGGCGGTCGAACTCGACGACGATGTCATGGCGGCTTATCTCGACGGAAGGGAACCGGACATTGAGACGATAAAGCGGCTTGTGCGCAAGGCCGTCCACGACATTGCCTTCGTCCCCGTGCTCTGCGGCTCGGCATTCAAGAACAAGGGTGTTCAGCCTTTGCTTGACGCTGTTGTCGATTTTCTACCTTCGCCGCACGACCGCGAGGCGATCAAGGGTAGCGATATGCACAGCGGCAAGGAGGTAGTACGCGTGCCACGCGATGAGGATCCCTTCTCCATGCTTGCATTCAAGATCATGGACGATCCATTTGTCGGAACGATTACCTTTGCCCGGGTTTATTCCGGCCATGTCGAGTCAGGAACAACCGTTTTGAACTCGACCAAGGATAAGAAGGAGCGGATTGGCCGCATGCTGCTCATGCACGCCAACAACCGCGAGGACATCAAGGAGGCCTACGCGGGCGATATTATCGCGCTTGCCGGTTTGAAGGATACAAGGACGGGAGACACGCTTTGCGATCTCACCAAGCCCGTCATCCTAGAGCGCATGGAATTTCCGGACCCCGTCATCGAGATCGCCATCGAACCGAAGTCCAAGGCCGACCAGGAAAAGCTCGGCGTCGCTTTGGCCAAGCTCGCCGCAGAAGATCCTTCCTTCCGGGTTTCGACGGATGCGGAATCCGGGCAAACCATCCTCAAGGGGATGGGCGAGCTGCATCTCGATATCAAGGTCGATATTCTGCGCCGCACCTACAAGGTCGACGCCAACATTGGCGCGCCGCAAGTCGCCTATCGGGAGAAAATGACGAGGCGCGAGGAAATAACTTACACGCATAAGAAACAGACCGGCGGCGCCGGTCAATATGCCGAGGTCAAAATCATTTTTGAGCCCAATGAGACGGGGACAGGTTCGAGCTTCGAGTCTCAGATCGTGGGCGGCGCGGTGCCGAAGGAATATATCCCCGGCGTCGAGAAGGGTGTCGAAAGCGTGTTGGGCTCGGGCGTTCTTGCCGGTTTCCCGGTTGTCGACGGCAAGGCGACATTGATCGACGGGAAGTATCATGACGTCGATTCCTCGGTCCTTGCCTTCGAGCTCGCCGGGCGCGGCGCATGCCGCGCGGCGTTGCAGAAAGGCGGCTGCGTGCTGCTCGAACCGATTATGAAAGTCGAGGTTACGACGCCAGAGGATTACACGGGCTCGGTCATGGGCGACCTTTTGGGCAGGCGCGGGCACGTCCATGGCCAAGACATGCGCGGAAATGCTGTTGTAATTAACGCCATGGTCCCTCTCGCCAATATGTTTGGCTATGTCAATCAGCTGCGATCGATGACCCAGGGCCGCGCAAACTACACGATGCAATTCGACCATTATGAGCAGGTCCCAGCGGGCGAAGCCGGAAAGATTCAGGCCAAATATGCCTGATACTTTGGTAACGCGCGTCATGAAAATTTAGAGGAGCCAGACAATGGGCAAGGAAAAATTCCAGCGGACAAAGCCGCATTGCAACATCGGGACCATCGGTCACGTCGACCATGGCAAGACGACGCTCACGGCGGCAATAACCAAGGTATTGGCCGAGACCGGAGGGGCGACCTTCACTGCCTATGATCAGATCGACAAGGCGCCGGAAGAAAAGGCGCGCGGGATCACGATCGCGACGGCACACGTGGAGTATGAGACGAAGAATCGGCACTACGCCCACGTCGATTGCCCCGCCCAGGCCGATTATGTGAAAACCATGATCACCGGGGCGGCGCAGATGTATGGCCCCATTCTCGTCGTTTCCGCCGCCGACGGCGTGATGCCCCAGACGCGCGAGCATATTCTGCTGGCAAGGCAGGTCGGCGTCCCGGCGATTGTCGTGTACCTTAACAAGGTTGATATGGTCGATGATCCGGAGCTTTTGGAACTCGTCGAGCTCGAATTGCGCGAGCTGTTGTCAAAGTACAATTTTCCAGGCGACGATATTCCGATTGTACGCGGCTCGGCATTATTCGCGCTCGAAGGCCGCAACCCGGAGCTCGGGCACGATTCCGTATTGAAACTCATGGATGCCGTGGACTCGTACATTCCGCAACCCATGCGTCCGCTCGATCAGCCTTTTCTGATGCCGGTGGAGGACGTTTTCTCGATTTCCGGGCGCGGAACTGTTGCGACCGGAAGAGTCGAGCGCGGAGCGATCAAGGTCGGCGAGGAAGTCGAGATCGTTGGCTTAAGGCCAACCGCCAAGACAACGGTAACCGGCGTCGAGATGTTCCGCAAATTGCTCGATCAGGGTCAGGCGGGAGACAACATCGGCGCGCTTTTGCGCGGCACCAAGCGCGAAGAAGTCGAGCGCGGACAGGTCTTGTGCAAGCCAGGCTCGGTGAAGCCGCACACCCGGTTCAAGGCAGAAGCCTATATTCTGACCAAGGACGAGGG
>CAYWHF010000303.1:0-3920 GCA_964457695.1 uncultured Methylocapsa sp. | reverse complement strand
TTCTGAATTTTCCTGCACTGAGCCGTCCCCCGCAAGCGGCGATGACTTTTCGTGCCATGGCGCTCTTGCGCTGATCATTGATCCTCGCGACCTCTTCGACGATGCGGATCGGCGTGCCATGGTCCTGCGCGGTTTTGATGAGGGCCAGGGTGTCCTTCGGAAAGCAGGAGCCGCCATAGCCGGGACCGGCATGCAGGAACTTGGAACCTATCCTTTTATCGAGGCCGATCCCGCGCGCGACGTCCTGAACATTGGCCCCGGTCAGTTCACAAAGGTCGGCAATTTCGTTGATGAAGGTGATCTTGGTCGCCAAAAAAGCGTTGGCCGCGTATTTGGTCAGTTCCGCGGTCCGGCGGCCGGTAAAAAGAAATGGCGCCTGGTTCAGATAAAGCGGACGGTAGATTTCCCGCATGACGGCTTCGGCGCGCTTGTCCTCGGCGCCGATGACGATACGGTCCGGACGCTTGAAATCGGCGATCGCCGCGCCTTCGCGCAAAAATTCGGGATTGGAGACGACCGCGAAATCGGCATCGGGCCGCGTCTCGCGAATGATCCGTTCGACTTCGTCGCCCGTGCCGACGGGAACCGTGGATTTCGTCACGATCACGGCAAAACCGGCAAGGCTCGCCGCAATCTCGCGGGCAGCTTGGTAGACATAGGTGAGGTCGGCATGGCCATCGCCGCGGCGCGACGGCGTGCCGACCGCAATAAACACCGCGCGAGAGGAGGCGACCGCTTCTTTGAGATCGACGGAAAAAGAAAGCCTGCGCTGGCGGACATTCGATTCGACGAGATGCTGCAAGCCAGGCTCGAAGATCGGCATTTTACCGGCCCTCAGGGCATCGACCTTGCGTTCATCGTTATCAATACAAACGACCGTATGGCCAAAATCTGCAAGACATGCTCCCGAGACAAGTCCCACATAGCCTGAACCGATCATCGCAATATTCATCTGTTCCTCAAAGTCGTTTGGGCGCCCGAGGCCGTCATAGTATAATCGCGGCAAGGTTGGAACCTGGGCCGCGCCAGACAATTCGGGCCGTTCAGTTCGCCACCCGGGCGCAGGGCGCGGCCAAAATTTCGTGCGCGGTACGGCGCGCGCAGCTAATTAGGTCTTGAACACCAAAAGCTAGAGGACGAAAATCTTTTCCATGAGCACAGAACTGCAGCCCGATGTATGTGTCATCGGCGGCGGACCGGGTGGGTTGACGGTCGCTCTTGGCGCAGCGGCAGCCGGAAAATCCGTAGTCGTGGTCGAAAAAAATGCGCCCGGCGGCCGCCGGCTGACCGAATCTATTCCACGCCATGCATTGCTCGCGGCAGCCCGGGCCCAAGATTCCGCCCGCCGCGCCGCGGTTTTTCAGATTCCTGGCCAAGACTCGCAGATCGATTTCGCGCGTGTGCGTCAACAGATCGACGCCGTTGTTGCGGCGATCGCACCAAATTATTCGCAAGCGCGCCTCGAGGCGATGAATATAACTGTCATCCGCGCATCAGGGCGCTTCATTGGGCCCGATACGTGCGAGGCCGGAGGCGAGACGATCAAAGCACGGCGCTTTGTTATCGCGACCGGTGCCGTGGCAAAACGATTGCCCATACAAGGGTTAGACGCCGTCCGTCCGCTCGATTGCGCCGCGTTATGCGGGCTGGACCGTCTGCCGGAGCGCCTCATTGTCATTGGAGCCGACCCGGACGGACTTGCGCTTGCGCAGGCCTTGCGCCGGTTTGGCAGCGAGGTGACGATCCTTGCAGTCCAGCCTCTCTTTGATGACGCAGATGAAGAATTTGCTGCGCCAGTGCGCGCCGCCCTTATTCGTGACGGCATTACGATCCATGAGGGCGTAAGGATATCGCGTATCGAGCCGCGCGGCAGCGGCGTGCGCGTTCTTGTCGCAGCGGCTGGGCACGAGACACCCGTCTCGGGATCGCACATCCTTCTTGCCGCAGGCAGCAGCCCTGCCGTCGAGGGCATGGGCCTTGCCACCGCGATGGTACGTTATGATGAAAGCGGCATCCAGACGAATGCCAGGCTTGCGACCAGCAACTGGCGCATTCATGCGATCGGCGCGACTGTAAAGGGGACGCAAGAGGACGGCGCTGCCGAATGGCATGCCAGACACGTCTTGCGCACCATTCTCGGGCTGCCGGGCGAAATAGGGCGCAGGAGAGCGGTGCCGCGGATCGTTTGGACCTCCCCGGCGATCGCCATGGTAGGAATTTCAGAAGCCCAAGCCCGGGCAGCTCATCGCAAAATTTGTGTTCTCCGGTGGCCGCTGGCCGAGACGGAGCGGGCGCGTATCGAGCATCAGCCCGGCGGGCACGTCAAGCTGACGACTACCCGCGCTGGCACCGTTCTCGGTGCCGGAATCGTCGGCGCGGGAGCCGGGGAACTGGTACCTCTGTTTACGCTGGCCATATCGAAACGCATGACCGCACGCGACATCGCGTGTATAATGCTTCCCTATCCGGTCTTGGCCAGCGCCGCGCGCAGTGCCGGCGTGACATTTCCGGATGATAAATCCAGTGGACCATTCAATCGCCTGCTGGTCGATTGGAAACAATTGATCGAACGGCAAGTCGGTGAATTCAGGGAGTTTGCGAGGGTGTTTGCCGGAAAGGCACGGGGCATTTTCCGCTGAGGATAAATATATGGCACGCGCAAGCTACATATTGGCGGAAGGCGATCATATACGTAAGCGCATCGAAAGCACCGCGCGGACTTTGCGCTGAAACTGCCGCGCTCAAGGATCGCCGCGCGTTTAATCTGGCGCCGGTTCGCATAGGGGTTGCCATGAGCGATCTCGTAATACCTCCGGGCAGAGGCTTGGCGTCGAGCGGGGCCTCTGCAAAGAAACGCAAGCCTGTCCGCTTCGGCCTGGCGACGCGCGTGCTCCTCCTAAACACCGCGTTCGTCATTGTAGCGGCGATGCTGATTTATGTTCCCGCAATCACCACTTTTCGCGATTATTGGCTGCGCAATCGGCTTAGTGCCGCCTATACGGCGGCGCTCGTGCTTGACGCCGCGCCTCACGCGATGGTTCCTCCCGAGCTGGAGCAGCAATTGCTCGAGAACGTCGGAGCGCGACTCATTGTCCTCAGCAAGCACGGCACCAAGCAGATTCTTGCCGCCGCCGAATTGCCGGAATCAGTGGACGAAGTTTACGATTTTCGCGACCCCGCATTCCTGCCCTTGCCTGATGCAATCAACACGCTGACGGCGCCGCCGGGACGGGTCATTACGGTCCTCGGCGAAGCCCCCAGGGGCGGCGAATCCATCGCGATTACGATGGACGAAGCGCCGCTCGTTAGAGCAATCAGGGCATACTCCCTCCGGCTTTTGGCGGTTACGCTGTTCATGTCAGCGATCGTGGCGATTCTCGCGACCCTTGCAATTCATTTCATGGTGCTTCGTCCGGTCAGGCGGCTTACCGACAATCTGATGGAATTTGCAGCGAATCCTGAAGTCTCCTCGCGGCGCGCCATGGTGCCGGCCGGCGGAGCGCATGAGATTGCCCATGCGGAAGAGGAACTCGCCATCATGCAGGATTCCCTGGCGCGCGAGCTCAATGAAAAGAAACATCTTGCCGCGCTCGGGCTCGCTGTAGCCAAGATCAACCACGACATGCGCAATATGCTGACTTCGGCGCAGCTTCTCTCCGATCGGCTCGCGAATGTCGACGACCCGCTCGTCTCTCGCCTCGCGCCGAAACTCGTTGCAACGCTTGATCGTGCGATCCGGTTCTGTCAGGCGACATTGGCCTATGGACAGGCCGTCGATGATCCGCCAAAACGTACCCGGTTTCCATTGCGCGGGCTCGCTTCGGAGGTCATTGAGCAGGTCGGCCTCGGAGCCCCCAGCAAAATCCCATTTGTAAAATCGGTTGGGGACCAATTAGAGATCGTTTACCAATCCAAGAGCA
>CAYWHF010000302.1:0-3939 GCA_964457695.1 uncultured Methylocapsa sp. | reverse complement strand
TGGAATGGGTCATCGCATTAATATTGCCATGTCCGCTCTTTCCTCCGCTCTCCACAGTACCGGACATAGCCGCGTCCGAGCAAGACGCCTCGGCTTGTCGCCTTCCTGCGTCCGAGCGTGTGCAACAGTGTTTTGCAAATGGTCGCGTGGCTCAAATTGCGACACATGCAAAGCTGCCAGTCAGGCCAAACCGCGAAATTTACCCAAAGAAACTATGCGCCCTGAAGGGCAGACCTGCTGGGAGAAATATCGAGTGCGTAACGCGGTTTTGGATCGCCGCAGAAATTATAAGCCCCGATGTGGGTCAGCGTTCCTTCCGTGTCGAGCCAAATTTTTCCGCCGACGTCCCGCCATCTTTGGCAGAATGCGAAATCCTCGCTGACATAGATGCCGGTCTCCTTGTCGATCATGCAATCGAACAACGCATAGTTTTGGTCGGCTCTGGCGTTTGAATAGGCATGAGCGCTTTTGTAGCGGGTTTCAGGATAGGCCGCGATCATGCGTTCGATGACCGCCCGCTTCAAAAGCATGAATCCTCCGCCGCAATAGATGGCGGTGGCGAAACGTCCCTCGCTTTCACGCTGGTTTCCGGTGCAGAGCGTGCCAACGTAAAGCAGCGGTGCGGCAGAAAAGGTTTCGCGCGCAGTTGCCGCGCGCTTGATCGCGGGGTCGCTCCAGTCGATCACTTTTAATGGATAAATCCCGGCAACAAAATCCCGGCCGAAACGGAGCATATGAAAGACTTGCTCGGGCTCAAAGCAAATGTCGGCGTCGATAAACAAGAGATGCGTCGCCGCCGGCGTTTTGAGGAACTGGCTAACGAGGGTATTGCGGCTGCGGGTAATGAGGGAATCATGCCCGAGCAAGGCGAGCGTCACGTCGAAATTGGCTTTTGCCCCGAGCTGGACGAGGCCCAAGACCGATTGCATATAGTGCTGCGAGACGAGGCCGCCGAAACAGGGGGTGGCGACAAAGAGCAATGGCTTGGCCTGGGTCTCGGACATGCTGATCCTAACGTGGTCTCATATCATGTCCCGGATCAAGGAACTCATCGCCCCCCGCTGTCATGGCCGGGCTTGACCCGGCCATCCAAATGCCAAAGCTCGGAGTCTGGATGCCCGGCTCAAGGCCGGGCATGACGGGAGAGGTGTTTATTGCGGGACTTGGTCTTAGCCTGATGAAATCGGTGCCGTAGTTGCAGCTGTGATTTAGCGGCCGAAACCTGTGCGAAACATGCCGACCACTTCGCGCGGCTCGAAGACCACAAAATAGGAATTGGCCGGGAGTACCGATGGGTGCGCGCCGACGTCCGTAACCCATAGTGCATAGTGTCGCCGGTTTCCAGATTGCCGCCGTCACCCAATTGAAGGCGCAAGCACACGGGAGAGGAGAAGACTCTGTGTGCTCTTTAGATCGCACGCCCCGTAAGTGGCATGCGGCGCGCCGTTAAGCCGCGTTGCCGCATAGGCTTCGGCCAAAGTTCCATTTGCTTCGATGAGGGCGGCGAGCGCGCCAAGCCGGGCGAGCTTTTCGGCGATCACGCGCGCTTGGCTTTCCCGGGCAGCAGAGGCAAAACATCGCCTGATTTCCAAAGCCGCGGCTTTTCCCGCGGCTCCGCGAGCCTCCGCGAGACTGTCGAGCACTACGTTCGCAGCTTCGTTTTTTCGCTCGAGGACGCGCAAAATATCGAGCGCAACGACATTGCCTGACCCCTCCCAAATGGCATTGAGCGGCGCCTCGCGATAGAGCCGCGCCATCGGCAAATCTTCGACATAGCCATTGCCGCCAAGGCATTCGAGCGTCTCATAGATAAAAGCAGGGGCGAGTTTCGTCGTGAGATATTTGACAGCGGGCGTCATCAGCCGCGCAAAAGCGGCCTCGGAGGGATCCGAATCCGCGCGGTCGTAGGCGCGGGCGAGACGGAAGACAAGCGCCGTATTGGCCTCGCATTCAAGCGCGAGATCGGCGAGCACCGCTTGCATCGCCGGCTGGTCGCAAAGCAGGCGGCCAAAAACACGTCGGTGGCGCGCATGATGCATGGCCTGCGCCAGACCAAAACGCATCTGCCCCGCGCTTGCCACGGCGCAGTCGAGCCTTGTCCATTGCACCATCGCCAAAATCGTGCGGACCCCTTCGCCCTCATTCCCTAAGCGCTCGGCGTAAGCGCCATGAAACTCGACTTCCGCCGATGCATTCGAGCGGTTGCCGAGTTTGTCTTTCAGACGTTGCAAACGCAGCTCATTGACGCTTCCGTCGGGACGAAATCGAGGCAGCAGAAACGCCGTGAGCCCGCCCGGCGCCTTCGCCAGCACGACAAAAGCATCCGACATTGGCGCCGACAAAAACCATTTGTGGCCAAAGATCTCATAGTGTCCGTCTGCCGGCCGCGCCTCGCTGATATTGGCGTTCACATCTGTCCCTCCCTGGCGTTCGGTCATGCCCATGCCAAGCGTGACGGCCTGTTTTTCGAACCAGGGTTTTGCCGCACAATCGTAGAAGCGCGAAAAAACGCGCGGCGGCCAGGCGGAATGAATTTTGGGGGAGGCTGTAAGAGCGGCGAGGCTCGCATTCGTCATGCTCATTGGGCAGACGTGCCCGGCCTCGATTTGGCTCGCCATAAAGAGGCGCGCTGCGCGTGCGCTGACGCGGCCGGGCGCTTCGCTTGCGAAGGCGGAGCAATGCAGGCCTTCGCCCATGCTTTTTTGCATCAGGCTATGATACGCCGGGTGAAATTCGACGTGGTCGGCGCGATTGCCGGCCGCGTCGACGATTCTGAGGCGGGGCGGATAACCATTCGCGAGACGGCCGAGCAGCATCGCTTCGGCGGAACCCAAAAATTTTCCGAAGGTCGAAAGATCCGAAGCGTGTTGGCCAGCGCCCGCCCGCGTAACCGCCTCGCGCAGCGCAACGTCGCTTTCGAAAAGGCCGATGTTTTCGAAAGGCGGCGTTTGGTTGAATGACGCCGTTTCGAAACCGCCTGCTATGCCAGCCATCATGAGCCCCTCCCGCGCGGAAGTGCGCTAGTCGGCGACCAGCCGCAAATTTGCGGCCACGGAATCGCGCGCCCGCAGATGAGCCTCGGCGCGGGTAATGTAATCGCGCGTCAGCGGAACCGTGTCGAGTTTCTTGGCAAGTTGAATCTGGAACACGGCGAGCCCTTCGCGCAGGAAAGCGACTTCAGATCCCGTAAGGTAGAGCTCCCACATCCGGCAGAAACGCTCCCCGCGGCGGGCCTTAACCTCCGCGCGCCGCGCCGCAAAACGTTCGCGCCAGGCCCTGAGCGTCCGGGCATAGTGCAAACGTAAAATCTCTATGTCGGTGACAAACAGTCCGCTGCGCTCGATGGCCGGCATGATTTCCGAGAGCGCCGGCATATAGCCGCCCGGAAAAATATATTTTTCTACCCAGGGGTTGGTCGGGCATGGTCCGTCCAACCGGCCAATGGTATGTATGAGGGCAACGCCGTCCTCATTGAGCAAACGCGCGACTCTCTGAAAATATTTTTCGTAATGATTAAGGCCCACATGCTCGAACATGCCGACCGAAACGATGCGGTCGAAAGTTTTTTCCACTTCGCGGTAATCGCAGTAGCGGAAATCCGGCGTGTTCGGCAGGTCCAAATCGTCTGCCGCAGAATTTGCAACGTCGAGCTGGGTCTTCGAAAGCGTCACCCCTGTGACATCAGCGCCGCAAAAGCGGGCCAAGTATATTGCCATGCCGCCAAAGCCGCAGCCGATATCGAGGATTTTGTGGCCAGGTTCGACGAGAAGCTTCGCCGCGATGTGGCGCTTTTTAGCGAGCTGCGCGGTTTCGAGGCCGACGCCTTCGCGTTCGAAATAGGCACAGGAATATTGCATCCCCGAATCGAGAAACCGCGCGTAGAAGCCGGCGTCGAGATCGTAGTGATGCGCGACGTTTTTCTTCGCGCGCATTCGGCTG
>CAYWHF010000301.1:0-3956 GCA_964457695.1 uncultured Methylocapsa sp. | reverse complement strand
CACCGCCAAGGCGACCCTCGACAACGCCATGGCCCAGTGCCAAGGCCAACTTGTGGCGTACGATTGGAAATAGCCGTGGTCCGGGAAAATCCGTTCTGGAGCCTCAAAGGCCTCGATCTGCACGAGGAAGCAATGATCGCACACAAAAGCATGCAATGGATAAAACGGCTCCATCTTGCCGAGCAATTCCGCCGGCAGATAATCATTTGCCAGCGGCGACATGCCCAGGTCCACGAATGTCGTGGTAAGGGCGCGATCGCAATGGCGGCAACTCGATCTCGGCATTCCAACTTCTCTCAAACTCTATTCCCGAAACCTCGTAGCAGAGGTTGCCCTTGCCGGGTAGCCATGCTGATCCAGCAAACGACCGGCCCATAATACAAGCCGGTCGTCATCAAGTTATCCCGCTGGGCCGCCTCTCGATCATCGGCTCGGCTGCCAATGGAACGCTTTGCCAATCTTGGCGCCCATTCCATCCGCCAAAAATGACACCTTTCGCGAATTTCCTGCGGCCGCTTGCAGCAACATGCTAGTGGAGAAATAGCGCTATCCAATTCTCGTGATCACAAGAGTTTTTGACAGACCGAAACGAAAACTGTCAATCTGACCACACTAAAAAGGCTCGCCCAATGTCCCCCTTACTTACCGTGATTATTCCAACGTACAATCGTGCTGAATTTCTTTTCAGGACACTCCAGTTTCTCCAGACCGGATCATCTCGCTTCCCGATCATTGTGGCGGACGGTAGCGACGAAAATGTCGCGCAAAAAAACGCTGAATGTACGCGCATCGGCGATGAAATATCCTACTTCTACACGCCGGCCAGATCGGACGAAATTCCTTCGGTAAATTATCGCCGCCGAATGTTGGCAGCGCTTGATCAAGTCAAGACGCCCTACTCCGTCTTTTGTGCTGACGACAGCCTGCTTGTCCCCGAAAGCGCGCTTCTGTCGGCAAGATTTCTTGAAGATAATACCGACTACATCGGCTGCCACGGCATCTACCTGCAATACCGCTATTCCCACAATCGACTTCAAATTCAAGGAGTCGAGTTCGAAGGAGACTCCTTGGATAGTGAGAATTTTTCGAGCCGTTTGATGCAATTATTTTCCCGCTACGAATCTCCCTTTTATGCGGTTTTTCGAGCTCCGATTAACCGCATTCTCCTCGATCGTTATGCCGAAGCGGAGCAGCCGCTTTGGCCTGAAATTTATCATTCGACTGCCGCCATCATTGAAGGCAAGATAAAGCGGCTCGACAACATCTACGCGCTTCGGCACACCGGGATTGCTCCACTTCCTCACCAGATGGCCAGCTTCGATCAATGGGTACTCTCCGATTTCGATTCGTTCTTCGCTCGCTATCGAAAATTTCGCGACAAGGTCGCCGAATGGGAATTCAACGGAAAGCTTTCTGACGCCGATCGCAATAAACTGCATCGTTTAATCGATACGGTGTTCATGCTTTATATCGGCAAGCACTACGATGCAAAATTATGGATCGACAGGTGCTTGGAAGCGTCAATCTTGACCACAGACGAAATGGCGCAATTGAGAAATCGTTTGGAGAAAAATCTGATTCCTCCAAAGGATGAGCCCTGGAAAGCTCCCACGATCATGGCAGCGATTAAATTGCTCGCCATATCGCTTCTGGGAGCGCGCGGAGTCCGCATATATCAAGACATAAGAGATTCTCTGTTTGGACGGCGGGATGCGCCGACAATCGTACCGGTGGGACAACAAAATTCCATCGAGATTGTCTCAGGGTTGAAAGAGAAATTACATGCGAAGGAATGGGAGCCGCTGAGCAAAATTCCATTCCCGAACTAATTCAGCATATTTGCATTCATTGCCAAAACACCGGATCAAACAGCCTGCGCGGCGCTTTGATAGTAAGTGAACTTATCTTGCTCCGATCACAGTGGCCGCCAACGCAATTAAAGAACTTACAATTACATTTGGGGCATGGGGCGTGGTACATTTGACCAGTGATCGCCGATAAGAACCGTCCGACACCCCTCGCACATCCGGCATCGTCCGTTTAGTCGCGTCGCATATCTTGCATAAATGCCAAACACCGCATGATGAATTATATTTTCAAATCATTTTTTTCAGCAATATTTGCGCTCGGATTGGCAGGCTTAGGCGCGTGTTCCAGTGACAGCATGACCGCCAAACAAAGTACCCCACCACAGGATCAAATCCCCGCTTACAAGACAATTATCAGCGACGCTATTTCGAGCAAAAGCTCTCCGCTGATTATTAATCCCCAAGCCTATGCGCCTTTGGAAATTTCCGGAGCTGAGAGAATTTCAAGCATACACGGCTGGGCATGGATAGTTTGTGTTAGGGGACGCAACGTCGATCGGCCAATTTATTTTGGTGTTTTTATAAAACGACATGAGATAGTGGATATTCATACCAACGTTGCTATCGATAACTGTCACAATCAGATTTATGAGCCGCTATCATCAGCCACTTCGCCAGTACCACGACGCCAATAGTACACCAGGAAACTCGTCCGTGCCTGTGTCCGCCCAGACTTTATCCGCATACCCTTAGATCGCGCGTGTTAAAAGCAACCATGGGCATGCCTGACCAAAACCTGAATATCCCAAACGAAGTCTCCGGCCGCTGGCGGACCGACGTTGTACTCAAGCGCGACCTCTTCAGCACCGTCGAGCGCGGCCGCTTCATGACTGCGACAGGCGAAGTCGAGGCCGTGCTGCGCCGGATCGATGTCGTTCCGTGGTGGACGAAACCGATTGCGCGCCTTCTTTTCAAGCACGAACGCAATGCACTTGCGCGCACGGGCGATCTCGGCATTGCACCGACGCTTCTGTTCGCGGGTCAGCGCACACTGGTGCGCAGCTGGATCGATGGAGTTGCGCTGCACATCGCCAAGCCGCAAGGCGATCGCAATTATTTTCGCACCGCCAAGATCGCACTGCACAAGCTCCATCGCGCCGGCATCTGTCACAATGATCTGGCCAAGGAGCAGAACTGGCTGCGCGGCGCCGATGGCCGCGCTTATCTGACTGACTTCCAGCTCGCCGCGTGCTTTTCGCGCCGCGGTCTGCTCTATCGCCTCGCTGCTTACGAAGATCTGCGCCATCTGCTCAAGCACAAGCGCCGCTATGCGCTCGATGCGTTGACGCCATCCGAGCGGCGCGTACTTGCGCACAAGAGCTGGCCGACACGCATCTGGATGGCGACCGGCAAGAAGGTCTACTACCTCATTACGCGCGGCCTGTTGCATTTCACCGATCGTGAAGGCGGCGGCCCGCGCCTGGTCTTCGATGCCCCGACGATTGCATCGAGCTTCAAATCGCATCCGCAGGTGCGCGACGCCGCCGTGGTCGCCTTCCCCGATCGGCGCGCCGGCACCGGTCTCTACGCCTTCATCGAGGCGCCCGGTCTTTCAGAACAAGCCGCGCAGGAATTCATTGTGGGCGCGGTCGGGGCGGCGAAGGCGCCGGAGCGGTTGCAAATCGTCGATGCGCTGCCGCGCGACACGGCGGGCGGCGTACGCAACGAAATCCTCCAGCTCGTCGCCATGAACCAGATCGATCTCATTGACACGTTGATCGCAAACGAGGCAGAGCGCGCGACCGTCGCCCGCATCGTGGCGGATCGCCGCAATTTGCGCGACCGTTTCGCCTTTTAGCCAAACCGTGTAAAATCCCCATTCGCAAGGAGACATAGAATGCGCGCGATCAAGCTCGACGAAGCCCTGGCCATCATCCACGAAACATTTGCCGAGGCGGCAAGACGCAATGCCTATCCCCTCACCGCCGTGTTGCTCGACGCCGGCCGCCGGGTGAAGGCGGCGCTCAAGCAGGATGGCGCGTCGCTGCTGCGCTTTGAGGTCTCATGTGGCAAGGCCTACCGCTCGCTTTGCCTCGGCCCGCCCTCTAGGCCGGTGACCCAAACGGCCGAGGACAAGCCCCTTTTCCT
>CAYWHF010000300.1:0-3957 GCA_964457695.1 uncultured Methylocapsa sp. | reverse complement strand
GGAAATTTACGAGGCGGACGTGGCTGTCGTCGATCTGTCGACGCTCAATCCAAACGTCTTCTACGAGCTTGGTGTGCGACACGCTTTGCGACGCACCGTGACAGTACTGCTCTGCCGCAAGGGAACAAAGACTCCTTTTAACATTGCCGGCTTCAATCTGATTCGTTACGATCCAGACGATCCACAAAACTTACAAACGGTGCAAACGCAGATCGCGAGCTTTGTCGCCAATGGCTTAAAGACGGGGCAAAGGGACAGCCTCGTGTATGAAGTTCTTGAGGAGCATGGCTGGGAGGGTCCGCCGCCTGTACCATTGGCTCATGAACCGATCCGGCTCTTTTTGCCGCGCAATGTGCCAGGTACCCGTATCGGGGTTCTTACTGGTGGGCTGCAACATATCAAGGACATCGATATCTGGGTCAATTCCGAGAACACCAACATGCAGATGGCACGCTTCTACGAGCGTTCAAGTTCGGCGGTCATACGGTATTACGGCGCCCTCAAAGACACGACTGGCTACGTTAAGCAGGACACCATCGCCCAGGAATTGGGCAGGCTGATGAAAGGGAAACTGTCGGTCCCGCCCGGAACAATCCTGGTAACACCACCTGGCGAACTCAAAAAGAGAGGTGTCAAGTGGATCTTCCACGCGGCTGCGGTGCAGGGTCAACTCGGAAAGGGTTACAAACCCGTTCCGGACATCAGCGACTGCATCCGAAACGCGCTGGAATTGGCGAACTCGCCGAAATTGAGGAAGTCGAAGTGCAGTTCGATTCTGTTTCCCCTGTTCGGCACTGGGACCGGTGGCGCAAAGGTGGACAACACAGTCAAAGAGCTTATCGACACCACGATAAATTATCTCGAGAACGACCCGAGCGGCACAATCAAGGATATCTATTTCCTTGCCATCACGGACCGCCAGCGCGACGCGTGTCTAAGTGCGCTCAAGAATGCTGAGGCCGATCCCGAGCATTTGTTATCGTAAGATTCTACCGATTATTGGATGTCCGCTCGGAGCACAAAGTAGAACTTCAAATGAGTACACTGCCGTGTGCCTTACTCTTTTCCGCTTGGTGTAAGTAATCCCACACGTCTAGGCGCCGCCAATGAAAACGACCCCTTGCGCCTCTAGCGCGTGGCGCTCGGTCTGCCGCTCGGCCACGGCCGTTCAAAAACGTCGAAAACACTGCTCTTTTCTGCTAGTAAGCGTCTTGGAGAACGGCCATGACGCAGAAATCCGTGACCGCGGCGCTCCTCGTCATTGGCGACGAGATCCTTTCCGGCCGCACCAAGGATCAAAACATTTTTTATATCGCCGATTATCTTGCAAAGATCGGGATCGATCTCTGCGAGGCACGGATCGTTCCCGACGCTGCCTCCGAGATTATTGCCGCGGTCAATGCGCTGCGCGCGCGCTATGATTATCTCTTCACGACCGGCGGCATTGGCCCAACCCACGACGACATCACGGCCGATGCGGTCGCTGCCGCGCTCGGCGTCGGAATCTCGGAAGACCCGCGCGCGATAGAGGGTCTTCTTACGCTGATTAAGCCCGAAGATTTGAACGAAGCGCGGCGGCGGATGGCGCGCATTCCGCATGGCGCCGAGCTCATTGAGAACAGAATTTCGAAGGCGCCGGGCTTTAAAATCGAAAATGTCATTGTGCTGGCGGGCGTTCCGGCGATCATGCATGTCATGCTCGACGCCGTTGCGCCGCACCTCGTGCGCGGCGCGCCGGTGATTGCCGAGACGATTTTTGCGGGCAATTTGCGCGAGGGCACCTATGCGGCGGCGCTTGAACAACTAGCCGCCGCGAGCCCGGAGCTTACCTTTGGCTCCTATCCGGCATTTCGCGACGGCCGGTTTCACAATGAGATCGTGGTGCGCGGCAAGGACGCAGCAAAAGTTGCCAAAGCAGCAGCGGCCGTTCATGCCATGGTAGAAGGTCTTTGCAAGCAACGGGTTTGAAATTTGATGCCCCAAACGCCCGCGCCTGGAAACCTGCCCGCCGAGAAGGCTTTTCATGTCTCTTGGGACCAGTTTCACCGCGATGCGCGCGCTCTTGCCTGGCGGCTCTCCGTGGCGGGGCGTTTTGAAGGCATGGTGGCGATCACGCGGGGCGGGCTCGTACCGGCCGCGATCGTCGCGCGCGAGCTCGATATGCGGATCATCGACACGATCTGTATCGCAAGTTACGCCACCGTGAAAGTCCAGGAGGAAATCAAAGTCCTGAAAAGCGTCTTGCCCGAGATGGCACGCGAGAGCGGTGAGGGTCTCCTCATTATCGATGATCTCGCCGATACCGGCGCGACGATCAAGCAAGTCCGCGCGATCTTGCCCAGGGCGCATGTCGCAACTGTCTATGTAAAGCCGCTCGGCCGCCCTTCGGTTGACACCTTCATCACGGAGGTTTCGCAGGACACTTGGATTTATTTTCCTTGGGATCTGGGCTTAAGTTTTCAGGCGCCGATTGCCGGGCCCGGTTAGCGAGCGTATGGGAGGCAAGTATGCCAAAAATCATCCCGAATCTCTGGTACAGTGAGAAAGCAGAAGAGGCTGCCGCCTTTTACGCCTCGTTGCTGCCGAATTCCAAAGTGGAGAGTGTCACGGTACTGCCTGCGGACACGCCGAGCGGCCCGGCAGGTTCCGTGAAGGTGGTCGAGTTCACCCTGATGGGCCAGCCGTTTATGGCCTTTAGCGCGGGACCGCTTGACGCGTTTAATCATTCCGTATCATTCGTCATTCAATGCGACGACCAGGCCGAAATCGACAGGCTCTGGGCGGCGCTGTCGGAAGGAGGACAAGCCGAGCAGTGCGGGTGGTTGAAAGACCACTATGGGCTCTACTGGCAAATTGTGCCCGCCGTGCTCGGCGATATGATGAAGGACAAGGATCGGGCCCGCGCCAAGCGCGTTGCCGAAGCAATGTTGAAAATGATCAAGCTCGACATCGCGGAATTGAACAAGGCATATGAAGGACCTGCGCCTTGATTCGTTTCAAGGCATGAGCGCTCCGCTGTGGTAGGGTCTCGTATCGTCTAGGCTGCGATGGGAATGCCGGATGACACACGGGTTGAAAATAGCCTTCGCTGCTACCGCTCTGGCGCTGAACTTCGCGGTGCCGGTTGCAGCCGGCCCATACGAGGAGGGCGATGCTGCATATAAGCGCGGCGACTATGCAACTGCTATGCGCGTTTTACGTCCACTCGCGGAACGCGGCAATGCCGAGGCTGAGTACCTAGTCGGTTCAATGTACGAAGATGGCCCTGGAGTTGGACGCGATGAAGCCGAAGCCTTAAAGTTCTATCGTCTCGCGGCGGAGCATGACCACGCGCACGCCATGTTCCGTCTTTCGTCGATGTACTCAAATGGATACGGCGTAAAAGAGGATGTAACTGAGGGATGGAAGTGGCTTCAGCTTTCTGCTGAACACGGATACCCGGATGCTCAACTCTACGTCGGGTGGGCTTATAAACTCGGTGGCTTTGTATCGCGGAACTATTCCGAGGCGGTAAAGTGGTTTCGCCTCGCTGCGGAGCAAGGGGACAACGTCGCGCAGGACGAACTTGGATTGATGTACAAATACGGGACGGGCGTTCCACAGGACTATGTCCTTGCACACATGTGGTTCAATTTGTCAGCGGCGCAAAACCTTGCATTCGCGATCTCAAATCGAAAAGACGTCGAAAAATTGATGACCCCCGAGCAGATAGCCGAGGCGCAAAAGCTTGCGCGCGAGTGGAAGCCGATCACGCAGCTGCCAAAGTAGAGATAACAATATACGCGCTCTCTTTTGGCCGGTATATCGGAAAGCAATGACCGTCGGCCAAAAGCCGTGAATCAACTCGCTCGAATTTTGCTACTCGCCCACAGTCACTTTATTCCCGGGGCGTTACTCTGGTTCCAGCGGACGGTATCAAGGGTCCCGTCGGGATTGATGAAATGCACAGGCCGTGCA
>CAYWHF010000299.1:0-3962 GCA_964457695.1 uncultured Methylocapsa sp. | reverse complement strand
TTTAGGTTCCGGTGGTGAAAATCGTGGGGGTTCGAGTCCCTCCGCCCGCACCAAAGCGAGTTTTAAGAATTACAGTCATTGATTGTTAGGATTTTTCCAAAGAACGCTATCCATCACTCCATGCGTGGCCTAAGCAGCCTCAAGGGTAGGAATGTCCTTGACGTCAATATCGCGCAAGGCGTGCCACGCGTCATAGTTGGCCTGCATCCTGAGCCAAACGCCGGGGCCGTCGCCAAAGAGTTTACCGAGCCGGGCCGCAACGTTCGGCGTGACCGGTTTTCGCTCGCCAAGAATATCGTAAAAATGCTGGCGTGAGATGCCAAGCAATTGGGCTATCTCAGTTACGGAACGCTGCACCGCCGGGATCATCACGTCTTTGAGTAGCGCGCCGGGGTGAGACGGGCACATATCCGGG
Source organism: uncultured Methylocapsa sp. (assembly GCA_964457695.1). GTDB lineage: Bacteria > Pseudomonadota > Alphaproteobacteria > Rhizobiales > Beijerinckiaceae > Methylocapsa. The sequence continues at coordinate 3,547 of CAYWHF010000299.1, read as the reverse complement.
TTGCGTTTTGCTGCATAAGCCATTGGAGCCTCTTAGTGGTATTGCTCGAGATCAACACGGAAGGCGTCGCTATCGGTAAACTCGAATGTGATGCGCCACGGGCCGTTCAAGCTCACCGTGTAACGCTGCAATTTGGAACCGTGCAAAGGATGCAAATGAAACCCTGCAATGCTCATTTCCCGCACGTGCTTGCACGCCTCCAAACGCGAAAGGATTGCCCGGACCCGCTTGTGCAAATCAGGCCGAACCCCTCTTGAATTCTTGTTCCAAAGATCGGCAAGCGCCTTGCTCCGGAAACTTCGTATCATGCGCCTAATGTAAGCTATTCGCATACAAGTGTCAAGTAATAACTTACAATCCACGATTTGGCTTGGCCGGGCAATATGCCCCAACATTGCCGAAGGGCAACCTGTGGGTTAGCCAACGGTTTGATTCAAATTGCAGGGGAAAGAGGAGGAAGGTAGGATTTGGCTTGCCAAGGGGATGAGGGAATGACTAACCTGACTGGCTTAAAAAAGTTAACGTCAAGGTTATGGTGATGCCAGAAAAGGCTATAAGATCAAGTGCTTAATGTTGACTTCAAGCGGGCTTGAGTGCTCTCTCCCCCAAGTATCAATTTCGACCGGTGCGCCGCGTGCTGAACTTTATGTAACACCGTTCATCGCTATCTAAAGGCTTGTTGGAATGGAAGTCACGCAAACTCAAGCCGATGGCCTTAAACGCGAATTCAAAATCGTGCTGCCGGCCGCCGAAATTGCGCAGCGCGTCGATGGACAGCTCGCCGAGATCAAGGCAAAGGCGCAAATTCCAGGATTCCGTCCAGGCAAGGTCCCCGTTTCCCACCTGAAGCGGCTTTATGGCCGCTCGATCATGGCTGATGCCGTGCAGGAGGCCGTCAACGAGGCCAATCGCAAAATTGTCGAAGAGAACGAGCTCCGGCTCGCCGTAAGCCCAAAGGTCGCTTTCCAGAATAATGACAAAGACTTGGAGCAGATTTTCGAAACACAATCTGATTTTGTGTTTACGGTCGCGCTCGAGGTTTTGCCAAAGATCGAAGTCCCCGGCCTCGAAGCCATCGAAATCGAAAGGCTTGTCGCGGAGGTATCTCCCAGCGACATCGATCAGGTGTTAACGCGGCTCGCCGAGACAAACCGGAGTTACACGCCAAAAGAAGAAGAGGCCGTCGCCGAAGCGGGTGACAAGGCGACGTTGAATTTTGCCGGCACGATAGACGGCGAACCGTTTGACGGCGGCTCCGGGCAAGATCTCGACGTGGTCCTTGGGTCCGGGAGCTTCCTGCCCGGCTTCGAAGCGCAAATCGAAGGCATGAAGCCGGGCGAGCGCCGGACGATCAATGTGACCTTTCCGGACACCTACAACCCGGCCAAGCTCGCTGGCAAAGCGGCCATATTCGACGTCACGCTGAACTCTGTCGCCGCGCCGGGTAAAATCGAAATCGGCGAGGAGCTAGCAACGGGCCTTGGCTTCGAAGATTTGGCTAAGCTCAAGGACGGTATCCGCGCCAATGTCGAGCGGGAATACCTTGCCGCCTCCCGCGCAAAATGGAAACGTGATCTTCTCGACGCTCTCGACAAGAATTTCCTGTTCGAAGTGCCGGAAAGCATGGTCGCCCAAGAATTCGAAGCAGTTTGGCAGCAAATTGCGGCCGAGAGGCGCCAAGCGGGCCGCAGTTACGAGGAAGATCAGACAACCGAGGAGGCAGAGCGCGCGGACAGTCAAAAGCTTGCCGAGCGCCGGGTCCGCCTCGGCCTCCTTTTGGCCGAAATAGGGGAAAGAGCGAAAATCAAGGTCACGGACGATGAGATCGCACAGGCCGTAGCCCGGCGGGCGCGCGCGTTCCCGGGTGACGGCAAGGTCGTGTTCGACTATTACCGCAAGAATCCGCAGGCCCTGGCTGAGGTCAGGGCCCCGCTTTTTGAAGAAAAGGTCGTCGATTACATAATTACAAAGGTGAAACTGACCGACAAGACCGTTTCGAAAGACGAACTGTTGAACACGCACAATAGCGAAGACAAAGATAAGAAGGACAGCAGCTCGCCCGAAGCCGTTCAAAGTTAAGGCAGCCGATCCGCCAAACGGCATCGCAATTTTCCCAGGGCGGTTATATGCGGTACCAATTGTAAATTATCTCGAACCATGATTTGTTCGCCAATTGGCAGGTTTTCATCGCAAAAAGGCGCCGCTATGCGTGATCGCAATCCCGTCGAAATCTATGCCAATTACCTGATCCCGCAGGTGATCGAAAATACGAGCCGCGGCGAGCGGGGTTTTGACATCTATTCGCGGCTGTTGCGCGAGCGGATCATATTTCTGACCGGCCCTGTCGAGGATCACGTCGCGTCCGTGATCATTGCCCAACTTTTGTTTCTGGAGGCGGAAAATCCGAAGAAGGAAATTTCCATGTATATCAATTCACCGGGCGGGGTGGTGACAGCCGGGTTGGCGATCTATGACACGATGCAGTTTATAAAGCCGAAAGTATCGACGCTTTGCGTCGGGCAGGCCGCCTCAATGGGTTCCCTTCTCCTATGCGCCGGCGAAACCAATGCGCGTTACGCTCTTCCGAACGCGCGGATCATGGTTCATCAGCCTTCCGGCGGCTTCCAGGGCCAAGCTTCGGATATTGTTCGCCATGCCGAAGACATCATGAAAGTCAAACAGCGGTTAAACGAAATATACGTCCGGCATACGGGCCGGGACTTCGAAACAATTGAAAAAACCTTGGACCGGGACCATTTCATGTCTGCGGAAGAGTCAAAAGAATTTGGTATCGTGGACCATGTTATTTTGAAGCGGCCCGACGAATTACCTGTGGCGGAAAGTAGAAGAGACTAAATCGCTAATATTGTGCGCGTCCTTTCGGGTGTTCTCCGTGACCGGGGAGAGGTGTTGACTGCCGGTCCGATCCCGGCGCGAGGTGTTATCGCAGACAGGGCGACGATTTTTCGCCAATGACAACGGCGATTGCCTTGGGTTGACTGTTGCTTATATAGTCGCTTCTATAGTAGCTTCAGTAGCTTCGCGCTGCCGCTTGGGTTATTATTGCGGCAAGCGATATGCAGCAACAAATCGAAATAAATACCGTTTAGGTTAACGGAAAAATTGCGTAGATATGATGGAATTATCTTGGCACGAGGTATCAAGCCATTGTGGCCCCGCGGCGGAGGAACTGTCTAGCACAATCTTGGCACTTCGTTCGTTTTGAACGAAGATGTCATGTCGGTTAGTATGGTAAACGGACTGGGACCCTGGGAACAAGCCAGGTCTTGTTAGGTGGTATGCCGATCATACCGGCAAGGGGCGGAAAGCCTGCCGCCGCTCATGCAGCGCCGCGGATAATTCAGAACCGCCGCGGAGATGGAGACGATCGATGACTAAGGTCGGCGGGAGCGACTCGAAAAACACGCTCTATTGCTCGTTCTGCGGCAAGAGTCAGCATGAGGTCCGCAAGCTCATTGCCGGTCCGACCGTTTTCATTTGCGACGAATGTTTCGAACTTTGCATGGATAATATCCGGGAGGGAAAA
>CAYWHF010000298.1:3215-3966 GCA_964457695.1 uncultured Methylocapsa sp. | reverse complement strand
GCCCCATCATGATCTTCAGTCCTGCCAATTAGACAGACTGAATCACTGATATCTCTGCGCCGCAACAGCCGACTTTTTCAACAAAATCGGCCATTAAGAGACATGCGCGGGGCGCCGTACTAAAACGGAAAATGCGCCCGCAACAATAAGACCTTTATTTAAGCCAAGACGGCCTCGATGCGGGCCTCGTCGTCTTCGCGCGAGATGACATGCCCGCGTTCGATATCGGCAAGGGCTTCGTCAATGAACGGTTTGGCCCACGCAAGATCGTCAAGCTCTTCGGCAGCGCGCGCTTCTATGCGTTCGTCAATGAGCTGCCGGGCGGCTTCTTCGACAGAAGGAAATTCGCCGCGTGCGACAACAGCCTTGAGCCATGCCTCTTGTTCGGGAGTGAGGGAGATATTCATGGCGGCATCCTTACCACAAACTGGAGAAAATTTGCAGCCCTTTCGGCAGGGCTTTGATCCTTACCTGATTCGCTCCATATTGGCGGCATGGCCAAGGCTCCCTTTCCGAAAAAAAACTCTTCCCGCGCCAAGGCGGCGCGGCCCGAAGTGCATCCCCTCGATGAGCACCTTGCGGCCTTGCTCAATCCGGCGCTGAACGAACGGCCATTTGGCGTCTCGGAGCCTCAGGCGCTTTATCGCGCGCGCCCGTCCGGCGCCGCCGCCACCGTCGAATCGCTAAGGGAGCTTCTCGAACACGGCGATCCTAATTTCCGCGACAAAAAACCTTGGATGCCGCACCGGCC
>CAYWHF010000298.1:0-3205 GCA_964457695.1 uncultured Methylocapsa sp. | reverse complement strand
GGTGGGGGGGGGGGCAAAAATTCCGCCTAGTGGCGGGGTAGGAGCCCGAGGGCGATCAGACGGGCGAGAACGGCGGGTTCGTCAGGGGCATCGAAGCGCAAGAGCGCGACCAGGTGCTTTTGGGAGTCACTGGGTCGGGCAAAACTTTTACCATGGCGCAGGTGATCGCGCGAACCAACCGCCCGGCGCTGATTCTCGCGCCTAACAAAACTCTGGCAGCCCAGCTTTACGGCGAATTCAAAAGCTTCTTTCCGGACAATGCTGTCGAATATTTCGTCTCGTACTACGACTATTACCAGCCGGAAGCCTATGTGCCGCGCACCGATACCTACATCGAAAAGGAAAGTTCCATTAACGAGCAGATCGACCGGATGCGCCATTCCGCAACCCGCGCGCTGCTCGAGCGCGACGACGTGATTATCGTCGCCTCGGTTTCCTGCATCTATGGCATCGGCTCGGTCGAGACTTATACGGCGATGACTTTTTCCGTGAAACTCGGCGAGAGATTGGACGAGCGTCAGCTCGTCAGGGATTTGGCGGCGCTTCAATATAAGCGGATCGGCAGCGATTTTTCCCGCGGCACTTTTCGAGTCCGCGGCGACACGATCGAGCTTTTTCCGGCCCATTACGAGGACCGCGCTTGGCGGATCGGGTTTTTTGGCGACACGGTCGAGCAGCTTTCCGAATTCGATCCTCTAACCGGCAAGAAGACGCAAGATCTCGAATTCATCAAAGTCTATGCGAATTCGCATTATGTCACGCCGCGCCCGACGCTTCTGCAATCGATCAAGGGTATCAAGGAGGAGCTGACACAACGCTTGGCCGAGCTCAACGCCGGGGGCCGCCTGCTCGAAGCGCAGCGGCTTGAGCAGCGCACCATGTTCGATCTCGAAATGCTGGAAACGGCGGGATCCTGCGCGGGCATAGAAAATTATTCGCGCTATTTGACCGGCCGCCGGCCCGGCGAGCCGCCGCCCACTCTGTTCGAATATCTGCCGGACGACGCCCTCGTCTTCACCGATGAGTCGCATGTGACAATTCCGCAGATCGGCGGCATGTATCGCGGCGATTTCCGGCGCAAGGCAACGCTCGCCGAATATGGTTTTCGGCTGCCGTCCTGCATGGACAACAGGCCATTGCGTTTTGAGGAATGGGACGCAATGCGGCCGCAGACGGTCCATTTCTCGGCAACGCCTGGCCCCTGGGAAATGCAGCGCGCGGGCGGCCTTTTCGTCGAGCAGGTCATTGGCCCCACGGGGCTTATCGATCCGCCAGTCGAGATCCGTCCCGCGCGTGCCCATGTCGACGATCTATTGGGGGAGGTGCGCGCTGTGGCGGCAATGGGCTACCGCAGCCTCGTAACTGTGCTCACAAAGCGCATGGCGGAGGATCTCACGGAATATCTGCACGAGCATAGCGTGCGCGTGCGCTATATGCATTCCGATATCGATACGATCGAGCGGATCGAGATCATCCGGGACCTCCGTCTCGGTACTTTCGACGTGCTGGTGGGCATCAATCTTTTGCGCGAGGGCCTCGACATTCCAGAGTGCGGCTTTGTCGCCATACTCGACGCCGATAAGGAAGGTTTTTTGCGCAGCGAGACGTCGCTTATTCAGACGATCGGCCGCGCGGCCCGCAATGTCGATAGCAAGGTGATTTTATATGCGGACCACGCGACGGGCTCGATCACCCGCGCAATGGCGGAAACAAACCGCAGGCGCGAAAAGCAACAAGCCTTTAATGCTGCCAATGGCATCACGCCCGCCTCGATAAAGCGCGGCATCGCCGACATTTTGGGCTCGGTCTATGAACAGGATCATGTGACGGCCGACCCCGGAATTGCTGCGCCGGAAATCCTTGCGGGACACAATTTTAGGGCGACAATTGCCGATCTCGAAAAGCACATGCGGGAGGCCGCGGCCAATCTCGAATTTGAGCAAGCGGCGCGGTATCGCGACGAATTGAAACGCCTGCAAGCGGTCGAACTCGCCATCGCGGAAGACCCGCTCGCAAGGCAAAGCGATATCGAATCCGAGACGGGAATTTTCGCTGGCGCGCGTAAGTATGGTGGCGCCCCCAAATTGGCCATGAACCGGCCGCATAAGCCGACGGACGCCGAAATGGGGCCGCATAATTTTGGCGGCGGGGAAGCCAAGCCGCGTGGCCGCGCAGGCAAGACCAAAACGCGGGTGCGGACCGGCAACAATTTTGATAAATCTCCGTAGCTGCACCGGTAGAAACTGCTTAGCAGGCTGATAAAATAGCCCTTCAAGGCTGCGCCATGCAAAGGCTCGAAGATTACGCGATCATCGGCGATTGCGAGACCGCCGCTCTCGTCGGCCGCGACGGCTCGATTGATTGGCTATGCTGGCCGCGCTTTGATTCTCCGGCCTGCTTCGCAAATCTTCTCGGCAGTCCGCAAAATGGCCGCTGGTTGATAGCGCCCGTTGACCCCGGAGCCAAAAGGACTTGGTCCTATCGCGGCCACACGCTGATACTCGAAACCCGAATCGAGACGGCTGACGGAATTGCCACCGTCACCGATTTCATGCCGGTGAAAGATCACTGCTCGCATCTCGTCCGCCTGGTGCGGGGAATAAGTGGCAGCATAAAGCTTCGCACCGAGCTCATCATTCGTTTCGATTATGGTGCAGTCGTGCCATGGGTGCGCCGCCGCGACGATGGAAGCCTGCATGCGGTTGCGGGGCCCGACCGGCTGGTCATGCGTACCCCGATCAGGCTGAGCCCGCGGGGGCGGACCCATGCCGCCGAATTCATCATTACCGCCGGTGAGACAATCGATTTTACTTTGAGCTATGGAGTTTCGTTTGACGTTATTCCAAAAGCCATCGATCCCTACGCAGCACTTGATGAAACTGAGCGCGACTGGGACACCTGGTCACGACGATTCGCGGGTACGGGCGAATGGTCAGAGGCGGTGATCCGGTCCTTGGCTACGTTGCGGGCTCTCATCTTCCGGCCAAGCGGGGGCATGGTTGCGGCGCCTACCACGTCGCTCCCCGAACAATTTGGCGGCGCGCGCAATTGGGACTACCGCTTTTGTTGGCTGCGCGATGCGACCCTTACTTTGCTTGCGCTCATGAATGCGGGCTACAGTGAGGAGGCAAAGGCGTGGCGGGGGGGGCGTATCCGGGGCCTTTGGGGGCGAACTGGCCTTTTTTCAATGGTTTTGTGGGGTTTT
>CAYWHF010000297.1:3342-3966 GCA_964457695.1 uncultured Methylocapsa sp. | reverse complement strand
CGAAAGTTGTTACAGACTTTATTTCGTTCCAATGCAGTTCGCTCACGTCGCGGAACCGCGTCCAACGAAGCAGATCACTTGTCCTATGGGCCGTGATCACGGTGATCGAACGATGAAATCGATGGAGCGTGCGCATGTCGAAATGATCGAAATGCGCGTGGGAAAGAAGCACGATGTCGATCTTGGGGAGGTCGTGAACGGTCAGTGCGGGCGCGGTCAGCCGTTTCGGTCCGAGCGTAAGACCGGGGAACCGGATTCCGATCCGAGGGAAAAGAACGGGATCGGTAAGAAGCGTAATCCCGAAAAAATTGATGAGTACAGTCGCGTGCCCGAGCCAAGCCGCAGTGATCTGGTCATCGCGCCACCCCGCCGGATTTGGCCGGGCAAAAGCCGGAGCAACTGGACGGTGCCTTTCGCCAATCCATTCGTTCCTGAGATAAGCGTACCAACGGCGGGCCTGTGAACCTTGCCGATTGCGGTGCCCAATTATCATATGCGAATGCACTCCTGATAACATCCGCTTGTCGCGAGCCAATCCGGGACGATTTGGGAATCAGTTTAGTGTGTTTCCGATGCATGTTCCATAAACGCTACCGCTCTGCCGGTCGCTTGCGCCAGTTTTTT
>CAYWHF010000297.1:0-3332 GCA_964457695.1 uncultured Methylocapsa sp. | reverse complement strand
GCGGTCTGCCGTTGGGCCGGGCGGGCAATTCGATTCCGATTCGCGGGGCTGGACAGCAGCTGACTGAATGCGGCATTTACCGGGTCGCGGGTCTCGCTCCTGAAGATATCCACAGCGACGGAGGGACCTCATCCATGAAGATTTGCGTCGTTGGCGCCGGCGCGATCGGCGGCCTGCTGGCCGCCAAACTTGCCCAAGCGGACGAGAGCGTGAGCGTCATCGCCCGAGGTCCGCATCTTGCGGCTATTTTGGCGAACGGCCTTTCCGTGATCGAACAAGGCGGAAAAATCGCCATCCGCGTTATGGCGAGCGATCGAATTGCCGACGCCGGACAGCAGGATTTGATTATTCTCGGCATGAAGGCGCATCAGGTCGCCGCTGTCGTGCATGATCTGCCCGCGATTATGGGACCGCAAACCGCCGTGTTGACCGCGCAGAACGGCATTCCCTGGTGGTATTTTTTCAAGCATGGCGGGCCACATGAGGGCGCGCGTTTGGAGAGCGTCGATCCTGGTGGCGTCATCGCCGGTCATTTGCCCGCCGACCGCCTGCTCGCGAGCGTCGTTTATCTTGCGGCGGAGATCGAACGGCCGGGCGTCGTCCGTCATATCGAAGGGAACCGCCTTTCGCTCGCCGAAATCGACGGTTCAAAAAGCGACCGCGTTCTGCGGGTTTCAGAAGCGTTCACGCGTGCCGGCTTCAAAGCGCCTGTTGTGAGCGACGTGCGCGCCGAAATCTGGACAAAGCTTTGGGGCAATCTGAGCTTTAATCCAATCAGCGCGCTGACGCATGCGACGCTTGAGGAAATCTGCAAATTCGAGCTTACGCGCACGCTCGCCGCAAATATGATGCGCGAGGCGCAGGCGGTCGGCGAGGCCCTCGGAGTGCGTTTCCGGATTTCCCTTGAAAAGCGCATCGCAGGCGCGGAGGCTGTTGGCGCTCATAAGACGTCGATGCTTCAAGACATCGAGACCGGTCGCGCAATCGAGGCTGACGCGCTGCTTGGCTCTGTGATCGAGCTTGGCGCCCTCGTTGGCGTTGCGACTCCTCACATGAATGCGATATATGCGGCAATAAAACTTCTCGGCGAAAAGCTTGCGCGGACGAATGGTCGGCTTAGCGTCACACCCGCATGAAGCGCAGGGACGGAAGGCTTGCAGAGATATTATATGACCTCGGGGCGCACTTTCGAAACCTTGTTGGCGCCGGCGCGCGGCGGCGCCGTCGCCCTTCTGGCGCCGGACGCAAAGCCTTTGACCTATGCCGGTCTCAGAGAGCTCGCCAGGCGAACGATTGCATCGCTCAACAAGTTTGGAATCGGCCGCAACGACCGTGTCGCGATCGTCTTGCCGAACGGAGCGGAAATGGCGGCAGCCTTCATATCTATCGCCTCCGGCGCGACGGCCGCGCCGCTCAATCCTGCTTATCAAACCGGTGAATTCGAATTTTACTTGCGCGATTTGGGCGCAAAGGCGCTTGTCGTCGAAGAGGGCAGCGGTGCGGCTGCCGTTGATGCGGCAAAAAAGCTTGGGATCGCGGTTTTGACTTTAGCGCCTGATCCCAAACAAGGTGCCGGAAGCTTCATGCCCTCGGGCGAAAAGGAGGACGCCGCCGCACGCCCTGGACCTGCCGCTGCAATCGACATCGCGCTCGTTCTGCACACTTCGGGGACGACGTCGCGGCCGAAAATCGTGCCGCTATCGCAAAACAATGTCGTGACCTCGGCAGACAATATCGCGCGGAGCTTGGAGTTTATGGAAAATGATCGCGGCCTGAATATCATGCCGCTGTTTCACATCCATGGGCTTATCGCCGGGCTCCTCGCGCCGCTCTCGCGCGGGGGCTCGGTCTATTGCACGCCAGGCTTCAATGCGCTGAAATTCTTCGCCTGGATGGAGGACGCAGAGCCAAGTTGGTATACGGCGGTCCCGACGATGCATCAGGCGATCCTCGTCCGCGCAGCCCACAACAAGGACGTCATCGCGCGCCACCCTTTGCGCTTCATAAGGTCGTCTTCGTCGGCACTTCCGCCGCAAGTCATCGCGGACCTCGAGGCGGCCTTCCACGCTCCGGTAATTGAAGCCTACGGCATGACTGAAGCCTCGCATCAAATGGCGTCCAATCCTCTACATGGCGTCAGGAAACCCGGCACCGTCGGGCTTGCCGCGGGGCCCGAAGTCGCGATCATGGATGCGGCCGGCAATTTTTTGGGCGCGGAAGAGACCGGCGAGATCGTCATTCGCGGCGACAATGTCACGGCAGGTTATGAGAACAATCCGAAGGCGAACGCCGAGGCCTTCGCAAATGGCTGGTTCCGCACCGGAGACCAGGGCGTTAAGGATGCCGGCGGCTACATTCGTTTGACCGGCAGGCTCAAAGAGATCATCAATCGCGGCGGCGAAAAAATCGCGCCCCGCGAGGTCGACGAAGCTCTCATGGATCATCCGGCGGTCTTGCAGGCCCTGACATTTGCGGTGCCGCACGGCAAGCTTGGCGAGGACATCGCCGCGGCCGTAGTCTTGCGCGAGGGAGCAACCGCCACGGAGCAGGAACTGCGGTCGTTTTTGTCGCAAAAGCTCGCGGCGTTTAAGACACCGCGAAAAATTCTCATTCTTCCCGAGATTCCGAAGGGCGCGACCGGCAAGCTTCAGCGCATAGGTTTGGCGCAAAAATTGGGGCTCGTATAGTTTTTCTTTGCTCTGGAAAAGCATGGACCACTTAGTCTAAGAGAAAGCCGGGAGCGTCCTGTCAACTATAAGAAGTCTGTTTAAGGGTCTTGGCGCGGTGAACTCAAAATCGCGGTAAATCGCGGTTGAGAGACTCGGCGCGGTTTTTGCCGTCACTGCTGGAGCATCTCTGCGTTCTCTTATCGCTGCTGCGTCGTCAAAGTTATTTCTTAGCTCCCGGAACGGTTTCGGATCTGTCAACACCAGCTTAGCGCAGGAGATATCGAATGAAGATCAATCGGCACGGCTCAGCCGCCTGGCAGGGCGGATTCAAGGACGGCAAGGGATCGATTTCGACCGGGAGTGGCGCCCTAAAGGCTTATCCCTACGGCTTCGCCAGCCGGTTCGAGGGGGTGCCCGGCACCAATCCCGAGGAACTGATCGCCGCCGCGCACGCCGGTTGCTTCACAATGGCCCTCTCGCTGATCCTGGGCGAGGCCAAGCTCACCGCAGAACTGATGGAAACCTCGGCCGAGGTTACGCTCGAGCAAGTTGAAGGGGGATACGCCATTACAGCCGTCCATCTGAAACTCAAGGCCAAGATCCCGGGCGCCGACCAGGCGACGTTTGAGAAGCTCTCCAGCATGGCCAAGGCTGGGTGCCCTG
>CAYWHF010000296.1:0-3994 GCA_964457695.1 uncultured Methylocapsa sp. | reverse complement strand
GGAGAGGGGGGTGGAGGCCCTTGGGGGTTTGTTTGCCTGGTTTTGCCTCGGGACCGGTTCGATTTGGGGCAAGCCCATGTGGGGGACTTGGTGGGTGTGGGACGCGCGGCTGACGTCCGTCCTCGTGCTTTTTTTGATCTATCTTGGGCTTGTTGCCTTGTGGCGCACGATCGAGGATCCGGGCAGGGCCGCGCGCGCGGCGGCGATATTTACCTTGGTCGGCGCGGCCAATATTCCGATCATCAAATTCTCGGTTGATTGGTGGAACACTTTGCATCAACCGGCCTCGGTCTTTCGCCTTGGCGGCCCCGCAATCGCGCCATCCATGCTTTGGCCGCTGATCGTGATGGCGCTTGCCTTCACCTTTCTGTTCATCACCCTTTTTCTCATGGCGATCCGCAACGAAATCTTGCGCCGACGCCTGCATCGTCTTTCCCTCCTTGCGGCGGCCGCGCAGGAGCCGGGTCCTGTAGCGCAACCGTCCTCATGGGAAGCGGCCTATGAGCCATGATCCGCATTTTGGTTTTGTCGTCGCGGCCTATGTGCTCGCCCTAACGGTCATAGGCGGAATGATTGCGGCGATTACGGTTGACTACCGGCGATTGAAGCGGGCGCTTGAATTGCTCGGGCGGCACCAAAGCCCGCCGGACAAATCAAGTCGCGGAAGCGGTGAATCGCAAGCGCCCAACAGGCAAGGCTTGGAATGAAATGAGCACCGCCGCCAAAAGGCAGAAAGCGGAGCCCAAACCTGCGCGCAAGCCGGTTCTCATTTTTGCACCCCTGGCCGTATTCTGCGCCCTGGCCTCGCTGTTCCTTGTCCGGCTCTATTCCGGCGATGCCTCGCTCTTGCCGTCGGCACTCGTCGGCAAGGACGTTCCAATATTTGCGCTTCCGCCAGTCGAAGGGCTCACGGACAAGCCCGGATTTTCCGATGCGGATCTCCGCCAGGGCAAAGTGACCCTCGTCAATGTCTTTGCCGCCTGGTGCGTGCCCTGCCACCAGGAACATGAGTTGCTTTTGCGGCTTGCGTCTGATCCCGAACTTGCGCGCTTGGGGGTGCGTTTGTTCGGGCTCTCATACAAGGATGATGCCGCGAGTGCCGCAGGTTTTCTTAATCAAAACGGCGATCCTTTTGCGCGGGTCGGCGCCGACCGTAACGGGCGGACCGCGATCGACTTTGGCGTCTATGGCGTTCCCGAAACTTTTGTTGTCAAAGGCGACGGCAAGATCGCTTTCCGCTTCGTCGGGCCATTGAGCGAGGAAAGCTACCGGATTGCAATCTTGCCCGAGATTGAAAAGGCGCAACGGTGAGGTAGCCGGTCTCATGCCTTCGTTCCTGGAATTCTTTTAGGCCCGTCGCGCATGGCTCTCGCTCTGCGCATCCCCAGATCAAGTGCAGGATGGCGTCTCATTGCGCGCCGGAGGTCAACTCGGACCGCGTCCCCTGTTTAGGGGACGCGCCGAGCTGGCTTGTCGATGTACCGTGCCGCTAACCGGTATTAGTCAAGCGGCCTGCCGCTTGGAAAAATTGAAGGGAGAAGCATGATGACAGTATCTCGGCGTGATGTTTTGCTGCAAGGTTCCGTAATCGGGGCGGGCCTTATCGCGGCCAATGTGACAGGTATCGAAGCGCTCGCGCAAGGGCAGCCACCATTGCGGCAGTCGCTTGGCAATCTGCAATTAAACGATCCGGTTCTGCAGGCTTGGCGGGACGGCGTCGCGCAATTGAAGGCAAACCCGGCGAGCAATCCAATCAGCTGGGCGAACTTTGCTCTCATCCACGGCACCGCCAGCGACTTTAACAAATGTCCGCACGGCAACTGGTACTTTCTGCCCTGGCACCGTGCTTTTTTGCTCATGTATGAGCGGACCGTGCGGCAGCTCACCGGGCACAACGACTTCGCGCTGCCCTATTGGGACTGGACCAACAACCCGCAACTGCCGGCGGCATTCACTCAGCCGACCTTCAATGGCGCTTCCAATTCGCTGTTCGAGCCGCAGCGAGACGCGTCGCCGACGGACTCACTCGACCCCGGTATCGTCGGTCAAACCGTCATCGACAGGATCCTGAGCCAGGCGGACTTCGAGGCTTTCGGTACGAGCAGGCCAAACCAACAGGGCAATGTTCAGAACTCTCTCGACCCCTCCTGGATTCGCTGCGAGAGGTGCGGCGTTAAGGGCGAGCTAGAATATAACCCGCACGACCTCGTGCACGGTTTTGTTGGCGGGCTCATGGCCAGCTCTCAATCGGCCCTCGATCCAATCTTCATGATGCATCATTGCAATATCGACCGGTTATGGGCGGTGTGGAACGCCAATAATCCAAATACCAGCGATTCGCTTTGGACCGATATGGTATTTCAGGACAGCTCGGGCGCCGACTTCTACAATCCAGATGGATCGCCTTTCGCTCCTAAGGTGTCGGATTTGTACACCCCAGAAACTCTGGGATACACTTACGGCCTCCCGCCTCCCGCTGGTCCGGCCCTCGCCGCGCGGCCGGCGGCGGTCGTTGCGCTTAGCGACAAGCTCAAGACCATCTTTGCGACGCCCAACCTGCGTGGCGCTGCCGGGGTCAGGACCTTCACCGCGCAGAATGCCCAAAACGAAACCGCAACAGCCGAAAAGCCTTTAGAGATTCCCCTAGAGGTTGACCGCTATCTTATGAGTGCAGTCGCGCGGCACCCGTCACCCAGCTCCGGTACCGAACTACTCAACTTTAACGCGGTGCGGGAGCAACGCGCGTCGGGCACACGAGCGCTTGCCTTTATTCGTGACATCGCGTTTACGCACCATAAAAACACGATGTATAGGGTCTTCATCGACTGCGATTATCTCTCGCAAGCAACGCCGATAGCCGACCCTCACTATGTCGGCACTTTCGGGGACTTTGGGAACCATCATGGCTATCCGGGCGGTGGCAAGCCGGCTCCATATCCATCGATCGCAGTTGATCTGACAGGTACGATAAGGCGTCTGTATGGCAGCGCGGCGGAACTTTCTGGCCGGATCCGGGTTCAGATCCTGCCGGTTTCCATCAGACCCAAGGCGGGACCGGCAGGAACCGCCGCGCCAAGCCGCATCGAGGTTGCGTTTGTCTCATCCTAAACCCATATCGCCTTTTTTAGTCGGTGTGTTGTCTGAGAAAATGGCAATGAGTAACCGCGCGATAGTTGCGATCGGCATGGTGTGCGTCTTTGCTGCCTTTGCTGCCGGGTCAATGTTTTCGGATTCGCCTTTGGCCCAAAATAGTCCACTGGTTGCAACAGCTGCGAGCCCGGCCGTGGTCACCGCCACGGCCGCGCCCGAGCAGAGTATCGTGAGCCAAACCCCGCGGGTGATCGTGAGGGTGACAGGCTTCCGGCCGCCACACGATGGCGGCGTACAAGCTATCGTGAAGCTCCAAAAGGAGGACGGCCAAACGGAGCAGGAAATCGGCCGGTTTGGGATCTTCCCAAACGCCGAATTTAGCGCCGACCCCTCGGGAGCTCACCGCTTCGGCCTGCCTCTGCCCAAGGAATTGGCCGGCACCAAGACCTTAAAATTGCATGTCTATCTGGTTCCGTTCAAGGGAAGTGGAGAGGGAGCAGTCTTAGAGCTCGGCGGTGCCGAAATCCGCTGACTGAGCGAGAAAACCCAGGAGTCAAACGCTACTCATCTCACGGCCTCGCCTCGATCGGCGAAGCGGAGACTGGCCTCGTCGCAAACCCGCTTTGCCGGGCGACAGCAGCAAGCAAAGCGGCGATAGCGGCAGCGGTAGCGAGCCTTGCGAACAGAGAGCCGTCTGAATCCGCGCCAAATCATGATTCTGCGGATCCTCGACCGCTATCCCGGTTGCGCTCCAAAAAGCCCGCCGGTTTGATACGAACTCTCGCTCACGGCCGCGCGCAAAACGCAGGGCCAATCAGATCAGCGCGCGAGACCGGCCAGAAGTTTGTCGAGCTTGCCGTCGCGGGCAAGTTCGTGCAGCTCGTCACAATCCCCAATATGAATA
>CAYWHF010000295.1:0-4011 GCA_964457695.1 uncultured Methylocapsa sp. | reverse complement strand
GGGTGGTTTTTTTCCCCCGCTGCGTGCGCCTCGGGGTCCTTAACAGCTTTGTGGTTGTCTGGGTCGCTTGGCCCGCCGGAGGCCTGAATCCGGATTTGCTGCTCTTTATTGGTTGCCTTGTCTTTCGCGGATACGTTAACGATGCCATTGGCATCGATGTCGAAGGTCACCTCGACCTGCGGCACGCCGCGCGGCGCCATCGGAATCCCGACGAGGTCGAACTGGCCGAGCAGTTTGTTATCCGCAGCCATTTCACGCTCTCCCTGGAAGACACGGATCGTGACGGCGGTTTGATTGTCCTCCGCGGTCGAAAAGACTTGGCTCTTTTTGGTCGGAATCGTCGTGTTGCGTTCGATGAGCCTTGTGAATACGCCGCCGAGCGTCTCGATCCCGAGCGACAAAGGCGTCACGTCAAGAAGAAGGACGTCCTTCACATCGCCTTGCAACACGCCTGCCTGAACGGCTGCGCCGATGGCGACGACCTCGTCGGGATTGACGCCCTTATGCGGCTCCTTCCCGAAAAAGCTTTTGACCACTTCTTGCACTTTGGGCATGCGAGTCATGCCGCCGACGAGGACGACTTCGTTAATTTCGCCTGGGCTGAGACCAGCGTCCTTCAAGGCTTTGCGGCACGGTTCGACGGTCTTTTGGATCAGGTCATCGACAAGCGCCTCAAATTTGGCTCGGGTCAGCTTCAACGTGAGGTGCTTTGGCCCCGCGGAATCGGCGGTGATATAGGGCAGGTTGATCTCGGTTTGCGTTGCCGACGAAAGTTCGATCTTGGCTTTCTCGGCCGATTCCTTGAGCCGCTGTAGCGCGAGCTTATCCCTTCTCAGATCGATCCCATTGTCCTTTTTGAACTCGTCGGCGAGATATTCGACAAGGCGCGTATCGAAATCTTCGCCGCCCAAAAAAGTATCGCCATTGGTCGATTTGACCTCGAACACCCCGTCGCCGATTTCAAGAATTGAGATGTCGAAGGTGCCGCCGCCAAGGTCATAGACCGCAATCACACCGGATCCCTTCTTGTCGAGCCCATAGGAGAGCGCCGCCGCAGTCGGCTCGTTGATAATCCTTAAAACCTCGAGGCCGGCGATTTTGCCCGCGTCCTTGGTCGCTTGACGCTGAGCGTCGTTGAAGTAGGCGGGAACCGTAATCACCGCCTGGCTGACCTGCTGACCGAGATAAGCTTCGGCGGTTTCCTTCATCTTTTGAAGAACGAAGGCGGAAATTTGCGAGGGCGAATATTGCTTGCCGTCGGCAGTGACCCAGGCATCACTATTGGCGGCGCGAATAATTTTATATGGGACGAGGCCCATATCCTTCTTTGTCATCGGATCGTCAAAGGTACGGCCAATTAACCGCTTGATGGCGAAAAAAGTCCGCTCGGGATTTGTCACGCTCTGCCGCTTCGCCGGCTGCCCCACGAGCCGTTCGCCGTCATCTGTGAAAGCGACAATTGACGGCGTTGTCCTCGCTCCCTCCGCATTTTCGATAACCTTTGGCGTCTTCCCTTCCATGATCGCCACGCAGGAATTCGTGGTGCCGAGGTCTATCCCGATGACTTTGGACATATTTGCTCTTCCTTTCAATTCGCAAGACCACCGGACCCCGAGGCGATCCGGCATATCGGCGGACGGATTTCCGCCCGGTCTCCGACTAAGTTCAGATTGGTATCGCAGCGCGTAAGCGCAAGATCAGCCGAATATAGGAGGACGGGCAGCGAGTGCAAGACGAAGGTTTCAACGCGTTGGCGGGAGCCGCGGTATTTCCACCGGCGGCCTGGCGTAGCGTGTACAGCCTCACGAAACCGGAAATTGCTCCGGTAGGATTGCCTTGATTCTGCGGCAATTCGCGGCAATTTACGGAACGCGCACTGGCTGGGCTCGGCCTGTGGATCAAACGGAACGAGAATTGCGGCAATTTCCATTTGTTTTCGTACTTTCGGCGCTTTTTCCTCCAGCGGCCGTGCACGCGCAACTCATGCTTCCAGGCGCTTTCCAGGCTGAGTCGCCCAGGAGCACGGACTCGTCCTCCGATGCTGCGCGCGCTGCGTCCACGAAGCCCAAAGTGGCGGGGCTGAAACCGCCCTCTGTGGAGACGATATTGGGGCGAGAACTTGCGCGGGACGGTTCTGCCGGAACCATCTCGTTCCGGTCCCTGCCGGAAAAGGGCATCGAGATCACAAAGCTTTCGCTCAGCGGCGAGGGAACTTCCAATCCGGCTGAATCTTGCCTTGTCGATATGGTCGCGGAGGGGCCAATCCAAGCGCGGTTTCGCGGACGGCCCAATGGGTTATTGCGCTACGAAATTGAGCTCCCAGCCTGTCCATTTTCGCTTGAGGTGCTGGACGGCGCCGTCCTCGTTACAAGGAGTCCGCGGACATGTGAGTTTACAGAGGCGCAATGCCGGGTCGACCCGTCCGGTCTCTGGGGCCCACCGGGAAATTCCTTTAGTCCCGATCGAGCAAAGCAATTCGAGCGTGAGCGCAGCCGCGCGGAATCGGATATGCGCACGAATTTTCGTGCTTTGCTGACGAGCGCCGGCAAAGACAAGGAAGCGATAAAGAAGATCGCCGGCGAGCAGGCAGGCTTTTCCTCAGTGCGCGAAACGACGTGCCGTAGTTATCTTAAGGAAGACGTGCATGGATATTGTGCGCTGAGGTTCACCCAGGCACGCGCGCTCGCCCTGCAAGCGGCGTATTTCGAGCAAGCAAAGACGACCCCGGATTCTGGGCGGCAAAGGCGCCGGAAAAGCGCACGATAGCCAAACGGAAATCGTCGGCAAAACCCAAACCGGAATTAAAGGCTGGGGCAAATCCCGGTTCCGGCACAGGTTCTAATCCCACGGCTGCCCCCGAATAGCCTCGCAATACAATATCGGATAAGGGGGAGGGACTTGTGGAAGATCCTTTGTATTTCGTAACACTCCAGCTTCCGCAGCCAGCGCCATTAGCAGGGAGGAAAAGTTGCGTTTCATCCAGAAATTCGCGCCGTCATGGGCGAGCAGGGTACTCGCGTTTTTGGCCATTGCCACCACCGCCGCCGCTCAGGCGGGCACGGAGATAGAATCCCCGCCCGCAGCCCCCGCCGGTTTGCCTCCTGCGGAACAAGTCACGCGCTTTATCGCCACGGCGATCCCCAACGCAAATTTCATTGCCTCGGCAAGCCGGATGGCGACGGCCTATGCGCAAAACGGCAAGCTGCGCGAAATTGCGCTTGATCTCGCCAAGGACCAAACATCCGTGGCCAATTCGTTGACCGCATGGGTCAATGTGATCGGCGGGGTCGTCACGCGACGGTCTCCCTCTGCAGGGGGAGGCGCAGGGGCCAAAAATGTGTCGGCGCCGCAGTTGCTGCCCGCCCAGGCGAGCAATTTGCGGCAGCTTTCTCGATTGCGGGGCGCGAGCTTCGATTCCCTTTATGTTTCGAGCCTCAAGGAGACCTTGGGTCAACTCAAAACGCTCTTTCGCGAATTTGGCGAAGGGGCCGGAAATGCGGACCTGAGGGCAATCGCTAAACGCGAACTGCCGAAATTGGAGCAAGCGATTTCGGCGCTGAATGCGCTGTGAGACCACTTCTTGCCACGCAGCGCCCGTCCCCTGCTCGGCCCTTTGCTGGTCTAGTCTTCTCGTCAAGAAAGAACGGCCCAATGAATTTTCACCGGACTGAGGCCACTGCACAACTCCAAGCGCCGGGGAATTTAAAGGCCGGGCGTGGGAACACCGGACGCGGGGCGTGGTTTTCCTTGGCGATCGCGATGCGCGGATGTAGCGGCCTCGAATCCCCGCGGCTCATCGCCGGCAAAGCCAAATTCCGTGCGTAGCGCCTCCAAAAGCTGCTCTAGCCGGAACGGCTTTTGCAGCACGGCACGAGCAGTATGGCGGGACGGAAGATCCGAAGTTCCATACCCGGTCATGAAAAAGAAGGGACAACCGCCCGCCGCGAGAGCATCCGGGACGGCATCGACCCTCCGCGACGAATGGCCCAAGTCTGACGCATCGACCCGGGC
>CAYWHF010000294.1:0-4036 GCA_964457695.1 uncultured Methylocapsa sp. | reverse complement strand
TCCGAGCGCGCGGCAATGTCGCCGAGCTTCCCTGGCTCGGCCTGCGGATGCCGTCCGCCCTGGTCACGATCGAGGATCCGGCGGTGCAAAAACGGCTCAACTGAGGGCCAAATCCTTCGCTGACACGCCGGGCACAACGACTGATTTAGCGGCAAGTTAATCTGTGCCCGCGCGACCATTCACCTGCGCAGCCGCGGGTACTGCTTATTCGCGTCGCTTCAGCCCTGATGTATAATACCAAGCTAGACCTCACCATTCGTTTCAATCGAAAGGTCTTTCGATGGGCAAGGAAGATGGCCTTTTTGCCGCCGTCGGTTCGATTTACGAGGCCCTGCTCGACGCCTCGCTCTGGCCTGCCACCCTAAATAGGCTCGCCGACGCAATCGGCGCCGCGCAGGTGTGTTTTTGCACTTTGGATCGCAACACGCGGGCAATCCAAAAATTGTCGCCGCGGCAAGATCCGTTCCTGCAAGCGAGCTATAGGGATTATTGGGCTTTCCACGATCCGTTCTTTCCGCTGATCCAAGCGCAGAAAGGCGAGCTTTGCAGGCTCGACAGGCTCGCGCCGACCGACGCCTTCGCTCGTTCCGCCTTCTACAATGACTGGTGTCTTAGGGCGGAGATCGGGCTCTCGACCGTCACTGTAAATTTGCGCGCAGACGACCAATTTTCGGCGACAATTTTTGCCGCAAATCTCCCGGCGCGGAACCGGCCGGGGCCGCGCAGATGCTCGAACTCGCGGCGGCGTTGCCGCATTTCGAGCGCGCCATGCAGATCCACCGGGAGCTTCGCCTGCGCGATCTCGATCACGACACGGCTCCCGAGCAGCTTGAGCAGTTGGCCCATGGCGTGATGCTCGTCGACTCGTCGGCAAGAGTGCTCTTTGCGAATGCGTGGGCGAGGCGCTGCTCGGCAGCGCCAGCGGGCTTACGGTCCGCGCGGGTCGGGTCGAAAGCGCGAATGGTTCCGGCGCTCTGCAAAGATTGATCGCCTCATGTGCGCCAAACCACCGCGACGGCCCCGGCGGCGTGATCGTCCTTCGTCGGGACAAGCGCCGGCCGCTCCGCGTAACGGTAACGCCGCTGCGGGCGCGCGGCAATATCGCCGAGCTGCCCTGGCTCGGCATAGACGTGCCGGTCGCCATGATCACCATCAGCGATCCGGCGACGGAGAAAACACCCAACTGAGCGGCGAGTGCCGCCGGACCGAAAACGATCCGGGCAAAATTAGTGAGAATATTCGAAAGCCGGATGACGACACTATCGACAATATCAGATACTTGGCTATAATGGCCCTCAGGAGACGCTCATTTTCGGATGTTGTTGAGCCAGACGAGTTTATTGTCGGAATCCACTTTGTGTCTTTGTTTTATTATACGGGAGGGGCCTCGGACTGTGGGCCAGGAAGACCAGCTTCAAGCCGCGATCGATTTAATTTACGAGGCAGTGCTCGACGCCAAGCTTTGGCCTAAAGTGCTGACAACGCTCGCCGATATGATGCAAATCGCACATATCGGCTTATGCGCGATGGACCGCGTTGCAAAATCCTTCGAATCGATTGTGCCGCGCACCGATCCGGCATGGGATGCGCGCTATAAGCAATATTGGGCCTTCCGTAATCCCCTTTGGACATTGGCGGTTAAGAGGCCTGCCAACGAAATCTACTTTCTCGACGACCTCTTGCCGCGGGAGGATTTTGCCGCAACGCCTTTATATAACAAGTGGTGGCATCCGGCCGGCTATGGGCTCGGGAATATGGCCGCAAATTTACAGGTGAATGACCACGCTTCGGCCCTGATCTTTGTCGTAAATGAGCCCGGCGGCGGCCCTATTACACCTAGGCAGGCCCGTATTTTCCAGGCCGCATTGCCGCATATCGACCGCGCCGTCCGGATCCATCGCGAGCTTTGCATTCGCGATCTCGACCTCGATACCGCGCCGGACCGGCTCGAACGTACGAACTTAGGCGTGATGCTGGTTGACCGCTCGGCAAGAGTGCTCTTCGCCAATGAGCAGGCGCGAGCGTTGCTCGGCTCTTGCGGCGCCCTCAGGCTCAAGACCGGGCGCCTCGAAACGGCCAATGGTTCCGATGCCCTGCACAAATTGGTCGCCTCATGCGATTGGAATGCGGGGGCTTCGCAAGGGCCAGGCGGCGAGATCGCGGTTTACCGGGGAAAGCGCATGCCGATGCGCGTCACCGTGACGCCGCTGCGCGCGCGCGGCACCGTCGCCGAGCTTCCCTGGCTCGGCCTGCAGCTGCCGGTCGCCATGGTCACGATCGGAGCTCCGCCTGAAGAGAAACAGGCAAATTGACCGGGAAGAAAAGAAAACAACGCGCTTCCACGCCGCTTGACCCAAATGGGTCATAAGACTATCAACAGGGACGGAGGTCGGAAAACAATGCGCGCGCAATGAGGCCGGATTTTCTTCGAATTGGTATTTGGCCATAACTTTTTGTCTTTCCGCGCGTCTCGATGACGATCAGATCGGCTCCGAGCAGGCTTGTGCCTTCGAAGCCGCGCTGCCGCATTTCGACCGCGCGATCCGTATTCATCGCAGCCTTCGCATGAGCGATCTCGATTGCGGCACGGCGCCGGAAAAGCTCCAGAATTTGGGCCTTGGCGCGATGCTGGTCGACCAGGCGGGAAAAGTGCTTTTTGCCAATGCCTGGGCGAGGGCGCTGCTTCATCGACCACGCCGCGACCCTGCACCGTTTGATCGCGTCTTGCTGCGTGGACAAATTGCGGGCGCCCGGCGGGCCCGGCGGCGAGGTCGCGCTGCGCCGCAGTTTGCGCCGCCCGATGCACGTGACGGTGACGCCGTTACGCTCGCGCGGCACTATACCGGAACTCTCCTGGCTTGGCGTCCAACTGCCGGTCGCTATTTGTAACGGTCAGCGATCCGGCGGAGGAGAAATGGAACAACCGACCACCGGGACCGCCTCTTGACCCAAATGGGTTATTACAAGCGCAAGATAAAATATGTAAGCTAATTTTTACAATGTATCGACTCGTACCAACCGCCATAAATCACGCCCAGTTGCGATTGGCCGTCATGGTAAGCGAAGCGAAGTCCGCAGCACGCTCACTGGATCAGAGCTGACGCGCCTCGCGATGCCGAGGTATGTTGGCGAGATCGGTTGCGATGGCGTCCGTTCATTCAGCTCAGCTCGCGATGCTGTCTTAACCTTTGTTTTATGGCGTATCTGGACGGAAACGGGGTTTTCGGCCCATTCTGACGCTTTCGCCGGAGAGGTTTGAATGATGGGCCTTGAAGAACAGCTTGAGGAAACGGTCAGTTCGATTTACGAGGCTGGACTCGACGCTTCGATTTGGCCCAGGGCGCTGACGACGCTCGCCGACACGATGAACACGGCGCAGATCGGCATTTGCGCGATGGACCGCCGCGTGAAAGAGTGGAGCTCGATTGCGCCCCGAACCGATCCGGCGTTCCGGGCTGTCTACCGGCAATGCTGGGCCTTTCAGAATCCGCTTTGGACTCCAAGCGCGGCGCGGCCGGTCAAGGAAGTCTTCCTGCTCGACAACCTCGTTCCCCGCGAGCAATTTGCCGCCTCGCCCATTTATAACGACTGGTTCCGCCCGGCCGGTTTCGGCCTCGCGATGATGGCGGCCAATTTGCAAACGAGCGAGGATGTATCGTCTCTGATCGCGGTCGCAAATGGATTAAACCAAGAGCAAATTACCCGCGATCAGGTGCAAATCTTCAAATGCGTATTGCCGCATATCGACAGGTCCGTCAGGATCCATCGCGAGTTTCGCATCCGCGACCTCGACATTTATACCGCGCCTGACAGGCTTGAGCTTGCGGACTTCGGCGTGCTGCTCGCCGACATCTCTGCAAGAGTGCTCTTCGCCAATGAGCGGGCGCGTGCTTTGCTTTGTTCCGGCAGCGGATTGAGGCTCAATGGCGGCCGCCTCGAATGCGCCAATGGCTCGGACGCCCTGCAAAGATTGATCGCTTCATTCGACCGGAAGCCCGGTCTCGTGGTCATGCGGAACGCGGGGCCGGACGCCTGA
>CAYWHF010000293.1:0-4041 GCA_964457695.1 uncultured Methylocapsa sp. | reverse complement strand
GGACGGCCGGTGCGGGGCAATAGGCCAGCGGCAACGCGCGCCGTGATCCCAAGGCCGGAGTTAGGGGTTCATTGCCAGGCGATCATGGATTCGCGCCATATCGATGTCATCGAGATGGACGCGGCCTCCCATACCGGCATCGACGACGTGCGCGAGATCACCGAGAGCGCGCGTTACAGGCCGGTCGCGGCGCGAACAAAGGTCTATATCATCGACGAAGTGCACATGCTCTCGAAACAGGCCTTTAATGGCCTTTTGAAAACGCTGGAAGAGCCGCCAGAGCACGTGAAATTTTTGTTTGCGACAACCGAGATCGAAAAGGTTCCAGTTACGGTTCGGTCCCGCTGCCAGAGGTTCGATCTGCGCCGCGTCGACAGTGCTGTTCTTGCTACCTATCTTGCTTCGATCTGCGCGAAGGAGTCCGTAACTGTCGAACCAGAAGCCCTGAACCTGATCGCACGCGCGGCGGAAGGTTCGGTGCGCGACGGGCTCTCTCTGCTCGATCAGGCGATTGCGCATGGCGCGGACCTGTCCGCCGCCATCACCGCGGATGGGGTGCGCGCAATGCTAGGCCTTGCCGATCGTGCCCGGATTATCGATCTTTTTGAGACGTTGATGCGCGGCAAGATGGCGGAGTCGCTCGCCATCCTCAAGGAGCTTTATGATTTTGGCGCGGACCCTTCCGAAATCCTTGCCGCGCTGGCCGAATTCGTTCATCTCGTCACCCGCATAAAACTTGCGCCGGATGCGGCAAACGACATCTCCTTGACGCCTGAAGAGCGCACACGCGGACGCGGGTTTGCGCAACAGCTCTCGATGCCGGTTTTGACCCGCGCGTGGCAATTGCTGCTAAAAGGTATCCGCGAAGTTAAAGATTCGCCGCGCCCGCTGATTGCAGCGGACATGGTTTTGGTCCGGATTGGTTTTGCCGCCGATTTGCCAACACCTGACGAGGCCTTGCGTAAGCTCATGCCGGTTCCAAGCGGGGGAACACTGGATGGGCCTGCTACGACGGGATCGGAGACAGGTGCCAGCGCTCCTGTGGCGGGAAATACGAGCCTTGCGCTTGCGTCCGTGCCACAACCAAATCCGGCCTTGCCATCGATTACACTCTCCTGTTTCGAAGATATTGTCGCACTCGCGGGCCGCCATCGCGATATTTCGTTGCAGCATGCACTTGAACGCGATGTGCGTCTTGTGCGTTTCGAACAAGGACGTATCGAATTCTCGGTGGCGCCTGGAGCTTCCCCGCGGCTTGCGCCTCTGCTCATGAGCCGCCTACAGGAGTGGACAGGCAGCCGTTGGCTGGGGGCTGTATCAAATTCACCGGGCGCGCCGAGCCTCAAGGAGCAACAAGACGGAAAGGCACGCGAAATTTTGACGGGAGTGCAATCCGATCCGCTGGTCCAAAGCGCGCTTGCGGCATTTCCGGGCGCTGAGATTGTTGGCGTTCGCGCCTATGAAACCGTGCCGCAGATTCCACCTCAGGCGGAGACGGATAACGGCAAAACAAATGACGAAGTTGGCTTTTACGACAGCCTGGACGATGAGCCTTAAGCGGGCATTGCTTGCGTCTTTCCCCTTCGTCACAACCAAAGGGAAATAATTATGCGCGACATGTTTGATTTGATGAAACAAGCCCAGGCCATGCAGGCAAAAATGCAGGAAATGCAGGCCGAAATGGAAAAGATCGAAGTCGAAGGGCAAGCTGGCGGCGGCATGGTCCGGGTCACCCTTACCGCCAAGGGCCAGATGAAAGCGCTCGCGATCGACGATCAGCTCCTTAAGGCCGACGACAAGGTGATCCTTGAGGATCTTGTCGTCGTCGCGCATGAGGACGCGCGCAAGAAGGCCGAACGGCTGTTGGAAGAAAAGCTGAAGGGCATGACCGGCGGCCTCGCGTTGCCACCTGGCATGAAAT
Organism: uncultured Methylocapsa sp.; assembly: GCA_964457695.1. Lineage (GTDB taxonomy): Bacteria > Pseudomonadota > Alphaproteobacteria > Rhizobiales > Beijerinckiaceae > Methylocapsa. The sequence continues at coordinate 2,120 of CAYWHF010000293.1, read as the reverse complement.
TGCCGTTGTGACGCTTTGAGGGCAAAGCTGCGATGGGCGAAGGAGTCGCGGGTCCCGAGATCGAGCGTCTCATCCAATTGCTCGCACGCCTGCCGGGGCTCGGGCCGCGCTCGGCGCGACGCGCGGCGCTGCATCTCATTCGCAAGCGTGAAGAGCTCTTGGCGCCGCTTGCCGACGCGCTGCAAACGGCAAGGGAAACCATTGTGACCTGCCGAATCTGCGGCAATGCCGATACGCGTGACCCCTGCACTTTGTGCAGGGACGAGAGGCGCGATCGTAGCACGCTTGTCGTCGTCGAAACCGTCGCCGATCTCTGGGCGCTCGAACGCGCGGGTGTGCTCAGCGCGAGGTATCATGTACTTGGGGGGACACTGTCGCCGCTTGATGGCATAGGCCCAAATGACCTTAATCTTTCAAGCCTCATTGACCGGGTTGCGGCCGATCATGTGAAAGAGGTGATTCTTGCCGTCAATGCCACGGTCGATGGACAGGCCACGGCCCATTACATCACCGGTCAATTGGCGGATCAAAAAGTCAAGATCACGCGCCTTGCTCTGGGTGTGCCGGTTGGCGGCGAGCTCGACTATCTCGACGAAGGCACGCTTGCCGCCGCGATCAAAAGCCGGACAGTGTTTTAGCTTGAGGTTGTCGAAGTTGGCGTAAGCAGGAACGCGGCCCTTATTCGTAAAGCCGGCGCTTACGGCAACAAAGCGTACGACCTCATTTCGAACTGCCGGCGATGGTGCCGAGCGACAGTATCATGCGGTCGATCTTGGCGAGGCCGCCCAGCGCGGTGAACGCAATCGACAGCACCGAGAGTATCTGGCCGGCCGGTGTGGCGGCGCCGAGGACGCCAGCCGATTTCAGAAGCGCCACGATTACATAGGCGATCACGCCAAGCATCGTCTTGCTGCCGGCCAGCGCTTCGCCGCCGAATATCTTGTCGATGAAAGAAAGGATGACAGGCGCAGGGGTGTTACCGGCTCCCGCGGGAGTCGAACCGGTGCCGCCTGCCGTTTGGACGGCTGGCGGATTTGCCGCATTGGCCGCGAGCGCGGCCAGCAGTTTCTGCAACAACGCCAGCAGATCGCCGTTGCTCACTTGCCCGGGCGCCTCCGGCCCTGGCTTTGGTCCATTGATCGGCGGCGAATCCGGCCAGGTGCGGGTGCTCGCGTATGCCCGGCCGCATTGTATGCCATGGAGGATCTGGGCGTCGCTCCATGGCAGCGGGCGCCCCGCTTCGTAGCGGAACATCGCACTGCCAAATTTCAGCAACTGCTGATCGTTGTTGAGATCGATGGTGGTGTCAGGGGCAAAGCCGGTCGCCTTGGCCACGGCCCGAACGTAAGGCGAATAGTCTTGTGCGCCGCCGTAGCGAGTGATGATGTCGTGAACCGTGACTTTGTTATTGGCCCGATACCTTCGCATCAGGTCCCACCACGCGCCGACGCCGTATTCGGGCGCCTCGAAAATCGTCGCGGGATTACCGCCCGTAATCATTTGCGTACCGACGTAGCCCGGATATCTCTCCTCCCACTTCGTACCGTTGATGGCGCCGGGGTTGTTCGCCCGGACTGTCGCCGGTTTGGATTTGTCCATCGGCGTGGATGAAAAGTAGCCACCGATCAGGCTTCGGTAATTCGTCATCGCTCGCGCTCCGGCCTTCGATCTATTTCTGCGTGGACTGGTTTGCGATCAGGCTAACCGCCTGAGCCACGCGGTCGATTTTGGCGAGACCGCCAAGCGCCCCGAAGGCAGTGATCAGGGTTGTCACAATCTCGCTTGGAGCGCCGGTCGCGTCGACCATTTTGGTCGCTTGTAGAATGGCAAGGATAACGTAAGCGATGACCGCCAACATCGTCTTCTTGCCCGCCAGCGCCTGGCCGCCAAAAATCTGGTCGATGGTGGAAAGCACCGGCGGCGTCGCCACCGTGCTCGTCCCGATGCCCGGTGCAGCCAGGGCCGGCAGCGGCTTTCCTGCGAGCGCGGAGATGGCCCCTTGCAGCAGCTGCGTCACGCCGGTCGGTCCTGTGGCCGGGCCGGCTCCGGTCCCCGCTGCAGCCTGGGCCGGCAGCGGTTTTCCCGGCAGCCCCGCCATCCGCCCTTGCCGCCACTTGCTC
>CAYWHF010000292.1:0-4045 GCA_964457695.1 uncultured Methylocapsa sp. | reverse complement strand
TGGGTATCGGTGGCGGAAGGGTCCCTTCTGGGTATCTGGTGGTGGCGCTTCGACCGGTGGATTCTTTCGGCGGTTGTGGTGCTGATGGTGCTTGGCCTCGTTTTGACGATGGCCGGAAGCCCGCCGGTGGCGGAACGGCTCAATCTATCGGCCTTTCATTTCGTGCATCGTCATGTTGTATACCTTGTACCCTCGGTCGCCGTCCTTTTGGGGTCGTCCTTTCTGTCTCCTCGCCAGGTGCGGCGGGCGGCGCTTTTTGTGTTTTTAATCTCGATAGCATTGATCGTTGCAGCGCTATTTTTCGGCCAGGAAATCAAGGGATCGCGGCGCTGGATTCTTGGCATTCAGCCCTCGGAATTTTTAAAGCCGGCCTTTGTCGTTCTCGCGGCCTGGGCCTTTTCGGAACGGGCAAGGCGGCGCGATGTCCCGGCGTTGACGCTTGCAATTCTGCTGCTGATCGCAAGCGTCGTTCCGCTTATCCTTCAGCCTGATTTCGGCCAGACGATGCTTGTCTCCCTTGTGTGGGCCGCGCTTTTTTTCATGGCCGGACTGCATTGGTTTTGGGTCGCTGGCATCGGCGGCGCGGGTTTGGGCGGGGCTTTGGCTGCTTATAAACTGGTGCCGCATGTGCGCGCCCGCGTTCTCAAATTCATCGATCCTGGCGCGGCATCCGGTGGCATCGCCGATACGTTTCAGGTCGATACGGCGCTCGATTGCTTTTTGTCCGGCGGCTGGTTCGGAAAGGGGCCGGGCGAGGGAACGGTCAAGCGAATCCTTCCCGACGCCCATACGGATTTTATCTTCGCCGTTACTGGGGAGGAATTTGGGGTACTTGCCTGTCTCCTGATCGTTGCGATTTTTGCCTTCATTGTTTTGCGTGGGCTCTTTATCGCGTCACGCAATGAGGACCCCTTTTGCCGGCTTGCCGCGGCCGGTCTCGTGCTGCTCTTCGGAATTCAAAGCGCGATCAATATGGCCGTCAATGTTCACCTCATTCCGGCCAAGGGCATGACCTTGCCCTTCCTTTCCTACGGCGGGTCCTCGCTCATTTCTCTCGCGCTTGCCGCCGGTTTTCTGATCGCGGTGCTGCGCAAACGCCCGGGCGCGGCGATCCTTGCCGAGGCCAGGGCCGAAGTTTTGGCATGAGCGGCGGGCACCGGATCGTGGTCGCGGCAGGCGGCACGGGCGGCCATTTGTTTCCGGCAGCGGCCCTCAGTCACGCGCTCAAAGCCCGCGGGTTCGAAGTTCATCTCGTCACCGACGAACGGGCAAAAAAATATGGCGGCGATTTTCCGGCGTGTGAGATTCACAAAATTGCCGCCGCCTCGCCAAGCGGCGGACCGGTCGTTGCGCGCGCAAAAGCCGTGGTGACCCTCGCCCAGGGAACCTTGGCCGCGCGAAGACTTTTTCGAAAGATTGCGCCCTGCGCGGTCGTCGGCTTTGGCGGCTATCCGGCGGTTCCTCCGCTGCTCGCGGGGGCGTGGCTTCGGATCCCAACGCTTCTGCATGAAAGCAACGCGGTGATCGGCCGCGCCAACCGCTTTCTTGCGCCAAGGGTCGATGCGATCGCCAAAGGATTTGAGGTCCTCGGCGGCCTGCCCGAAAAGCTCGCGGCGCGGGCGCATCTGACTGGAAATCCCGTCCGGCCCATGGTTCTGGAGGCTGCGCTTATGCCTTTCCCGGATTGGTCCGATGGGAAGCTGAAAATCCTTGTGACGGGAGGCTCGCAGGGCGCGCGGATTTTTTCCGATGTTGTGCCCGCGGCGCTAGCCCTCGTACCGGAGAAAATCCGGTGCAAGCTTATTCTTGTCCAGCAGGCGCGCGGCGAAGATGAGGAACGCGTGCGCCGCGCCTACGCGGGGCTCGGGGTCGACGCCGAAGTTAAGCCATTCTTCGCCGATCTGCCCGCAAGGATCGCGCAAGCTCATCTCGTCATTTGTCGCTCGGGCGCTTCGACGATCTCGGAACTCGCCGTGATCGGGCGCCCGGCGATCTTGGTGCCGCTGCCCCACGCTCTCGACCAGGATCAGGCAGCCAATGCGCAGCAGCTTGCGGCGGGCGGAGCCGCAACCGTCGCGGTGCAGAGCGTATTTTCGCCGCAATGGCTGGCGACTTCTCTTATTGAGGCGCAAGCTGACATTGGCGTTCTCGCGTCCCGCGCCGCGGCAGCAAAGAAGGCGGGCGTGCCCGATGCCGCCGAGAGGCTCGCGGGCCTGGTGCAGGATCTAATGAAAGATAGGAACAAAGCGTATGAGATTGCCGGATAAACTCGGACCCATCCACTTTATCGGCATCGGCGGCATAGGCATGTCGGGCATTGCCGAGGTTTTGCTGAACCTTGGCTATAAGGTTCAAGGCTCGGATGCGGCCGAAAACGCCAATGTCTTGAGGCTGCGCTCCAAGGGCGCGCTCATTCACATTGGTCACAACGCTTCGCATCTTGGCGCGGCGCAGGTCGTTGTCGTCTCGACCGCGATCAAGCGCTACAACCCCGAGCTCACTGCCGCGCGCGTCAGGCGCCTGCCTGTCGTCCGCCGCGCCGAAATGCTCGCCGAACTCATGCGGCTCAAACATTGCGTCGCCATCGCCGGCACGCATGGCAAGACCACCACGACCTCGCTCGTCGCAACGCTGTTAGAGGCCGGCAAATTCGATCCGACCGTCATCAACGGCGGGATCATCAATGCCTATGGAACCAACGCGCGGCTCGGCAGCGGCGATTGGATGGTGGTCGAAGCCGACGAAAGCGACGGCACCTTCCTGAAACTTCCGGCCGACATTGCGATCGTCACCAATATCGACCCGGAGCATCTCGATCATTTTAAGACTTTTGACGCAATCAAAGCAGCCTTTCGCGCCTTCGCCGAAAATATCCCCTTCTACGGTTTTGCGGTGATGTGCGCCGATCATCCCGTGGTGCGCGAGCTGGCCAGCGCGATCGAAGACAGGCGCGTCATCACCTATGGCGAAAGTCCCGATGCCGATGTGAGGCTCACAAATCTCGATCTCGAAAATGGAGTCTCGCGCTTCACGGTGACCATTCGCGACCAGGAGAATGGCGCCAAGACCATGCTCGCAAACATCATGATGCCGATGCCCGGCCTACATAATGCGCTGAACGCCACGGCCGCCCTCACCGTGGCGCACCGTCTCGGAATCAGCGCCGAATCGATTAGGAAGGCGCTATCGGAATTTGGTGGCGTCAAGCGCCGGTTTACCCGCACCGGCGAATGGAATGGGGCCGTCATTTTCGATGACTACGGCCACCATCCGGTCGAAATCGCGGCCGTCCTGCGCGCCGCCCGCGCCTCGGCAAAGGGTCGCGTCATCGCGATCGTTCAGCCGCACCGCTATACGCGGCTCCGTTCGCTGTTCGACGGTTTTCTCTGCGCGTTCGACGATGCGGACATCGCAATTGTGGCCGACGTCTATTCGGCGGGAGAAGAACCAATCGAAGGCGCGAGCCGCGACGCGCTCGTCATTGGCCTCAAGGCGCATGGCCACCCGCATGTGCTTCCGCTGAGACAGCCGGAGCATCTGGCTCCCCTCATTCGTTCGCTCGCCAAGCCGGGCGACTACATTGTGTTTCTTGGCGCTGGCAATATCACCCAATGGGCGCATGCGCTGCCGAGTCAGCTCGCGGCTGAAGCAATTTGCGATGCTGTCTCTGGGTGAAGCGGCCGCCGCACCGCTCGAAGACATTGTTCCAAAACTTCGGGCGCAAATGCCGGACCTGCGCGGCGCCCTGACCGGCAATGCGCCAATGGCGCCCTTGTCCTGGTTCAGGACCGGCGGCCCGGCGCAAGTGTATTTTGAGCCCGCGGATGAGGCCGACCTCGTTCTTTTTTTGGGAGGGTTCGATAAGGCGATACCGGTTCTGGTGCTTGGCGCGGGCTCCAACATTCTCATCCGCGACGGGGGCATCGAAGGCGCGGTGATCCGCCTCGGCAAAGCGTTTCAGGGCCTGGAGGTCGACGGTCTGACCTTACGTGCGGGCGCCGGCGTGCCGGATGTGAAGCTCGCCTCGGCTGCCGCCAATGCGGGT
>CAYWHF010000291.1:0-4046 GCA_964457695.1 uncultured Methylocapsa sp. | reverse complement strand
GACGATGCAGCCGAAGCAAAGCATAGCCTGGGTGCTTGAAGGCGATCGCGGAATTACTTTTGCGAATTCCGTGCCCGAGGGATCGAGCCTTGTGAGCGGCGCGTGGTGGCCGGAGGATTATCAGGGGGCGAATTTGGTTTCGGTTGAGGCCGAAATCGCAGAAGGTCTTGGCCTTGCGGTTGGCGACGAAATTACCGTCAATGTTTTGGGCCGCGATGTGACGGCCAAAATCGCCAGCACAAGGAACGTGAACTGGCTGACTTTCGGGATCAATTTCGTGCTGGTGTTTTCGCCGAACAGTTTTTCTGGCGCGCCCGTCAACGATCTCGCGACGTTAACATTTGTGAGCGGGGCCGGTTCTGAGCGCGAAACGGCGCTTGCGCGCGCAACGTCTTCTGCCTTCCCTTCGGTGACGATTATCCGCGTGAGAGATGCGCTCGATGCCGTAAACGGCGTTGTTGGTCAGCTTGCGATCGCGGTAAGGGCTGCATCGAGCGTCGCGTTTTTGGCTTCGATCCTGGTTTTGGGCGGGGCACTCGCCGCTGGTCAGGATGCCCGCACCCATGACGCCGTCGTGCTGAAAACTCTAGGAGCCACGAGGCCGCGGCTGCTTGCCGCTTACATCTTTGAATATGGGCTGATTGGGGCCGCGACCGCGCTCTTTGGCGTGGCGGCGGGAGGCGCTGCCGCCTTTGCGATCGTGCGCCGCGTGATGGAACTGGAATTTTATTGGCTTTGGCCGCAGGCGCTCGTGGCTGCTCTAGCGGCTGTTGCCGTTACCATTGCGCTAGGCCTTCTCGGCACATGGCGGACTCTAGGCCGGAAGCCAGCGCCTTATTTGCGCGATCTGTAGTTGCGCAAGACATGCTTGCGTGCGCGCAGCACGCGCGGATCGCTTTCATTGCAATTTAGTGTTCACTTCTCATTCAGCTTACGCGGTTCATATTGAGATCGCGCGTAACGTCTGTTTTCCATTTGACCATTCAACGCCTGCTTCGCACGAAGCAGCGCGAACGAGGGTGTTTGCACTTCGCGCGGATGAATTTCCAAACGGGAGGCTAAAATGACGAGAGATGACTGTGACTCGAGCAAAGCAAAATCTTATTCATGCGCGGGAGGGATTGCGGCGCTTTGCGCCGCGCTGGCCCTGGGCATCGCGGCGGGCGGCGCCGCCTCGGCCACTCCGACCTTGACGGTCCTGCACTCTTTTGCGGGGCCCCCCAGCGACGGGGCTGAGCCCTTCGCCGGGGCGATTGTCGGCAGCGGCGGCAATCTTTATGGGACGACAGGGGTAGGAGTCGGCCCGTCCGGATGCGGCGCACCCGGATGCGGCACGGTGTTCAAGCTCTCGCCGGGCGGGACAAACTATAAGGTGCTGCACTCTTTTGCGGGGCCCCCCAGCGACGGGGCTGAGCCCTTCGCCGGGGTGATTGTCGGCAGCGGCGGCAATGTCTATGGGACGACAGGGTTTGGCGGCGGGTCGCTGGGATGCCTCGGAATCCCGTTCCCGACCAGCGGATGCGGCACGGTGTTCAAGCTCGCGCCGGGCGGGACCTCCTATAAGGTGCTGCACGCTTTTTCGGGCAGCGACGGGGCTCTTCCCTTCGCCGGCCTCATTGCCGATAGCAGCGGCAATCTTTTTGGGACGACGCAGCTTGGCGGCGCGCCGCCACCCGGAGTCGGATTTGGCGTCGTGTTCAAGCTCTCGCCGGGCGGCGCCCTGACGCTGCTGCACTCTTTTGCGGGGCCCCCCAGCGACGACGGGTTTAATCCCGAAGCCGGCCTGATTGCCGACAGCCACGGCAATCTCTATGGGGTGACTGTAGAGGGCGGCGGGACGGGATGCGGGTTTCCACCCGGACAACCCGGGGCCGGATGTGGGGTGGTGTTCAAGCCCTCGCGGCCGGCCACGCCCGGTGGTGTCTGGACCGAGACGGTGCTGCACTCTTTTGCGGGGGGCGCCAGCGACGGGGCTTTTCCCGTCCAAGGCTTGATTGCCGACGGCAGCGGGAATCTTTATGGGACAACAGGGGCGGGCGGCGGGTCGACATCATGCCCTGTTTTCACCCCCCTGGATTCCTCCCCGGATGCGGCGTGGTGTTCAAGCTCGCGCCGGACGGGACCAACTACAAAGTGCTGCACGCCTTCTGCAAGGAGACCGACTGCAGCGACGGGGCTTCCCCCAGCGGCCGTCTCATCTTCGACCGCAGCGGCAATCTTTTTGGCACGACAGGGAGCGGCGGCGGGCCGGGATGCGGCGGATCCGGATGCGGCACCGTATTCAAGCTCGCGCCGAACGGGACCAACTACAAGGTGGTGTACGGCTTCTGCAAGCAGGCCGGCTGCACCGACGGGGATTCTCCCGGCGGCGGCCTCATCGCCGACCGCAGCGGCAATCTTTATGGCACGACAAGTAGCGGCGGCGCGTTGGACGACGGCGTGGTGTTCAAGCTGGCGGGCACAGGGTTTGTAGTGGCTCCATAGTGGTCATTTGCAAGGAAAAACGCTAAGAATTGTTCCGCGGAGGGAGAAGCATTTGGCGAGTTGCTTCTCCCTCGTGAGATCGGATTTTTGGCTGGAGACCGGCGCCTTATTTGCGCGGATTGCAGCTTAGTCATCGGCATACCTTAACTTTTCTTCATGCTGAGCTGCCCTTGTGCCAGGCGCCGGGTTGCGCCATATTACTTGCGACGCTCGACCCGCAAGGGCGGCGGCCGGAGGCGGTCCAGCCTCCACAACTTTTACGAGGAAAACATGTCCGACTACGACCGTAACCCTAGTGCCCGCTGGGGGCAGGGCGCCGCGCGGATCGGTCGCGCCGAGATCGACCAGGGCCTGCGCAGCTATATGCTGGGCGTCTACAACAATATGGTGGTTGGCTTGGCGCTCACCGGAGTGGTGGCGCTGGGGGTCCATATGCTCGCCATTACCACCGATCCCGCCCAGGCGGCAGGCCAGGCAGGGCATCTGATGCTCACCTCATTTGGTGTGGCGCTCTATTTCAGCCCGCTGCATTGGCTGGTGATGCTGCTCCCGCTTGCCTTCATTCTCTTTTTCTCGTTCCGCATCGGCCGGATGTCGGCCTCCTCGGCGCGCACTCTGTTCTTCGCCTTCGCGGCGGCGATGGGTGTGTCGCTATCGACCATCCTGCTCGTCTATACCGGGACCTCGATCGCCCGCGCCTTCTTTATCACGGCGGCCGCTTTTGGGGGCCTGAGCCTTTATGGCTATACGACCCGACGCGATCTGTCGCCGATGGGCGCGTTCATGGTGATGGGCCTCATTGGCGTCGTCATTGCCGGGCTGGTTAATCTCTTCCTGCACAGCACCGGGCTTCAGTTTGCCCTGTCCGGGCTCTCGGTTCTGATCTTCGCGGGCCTGACCGCCTGGGATACGCAGGCGATCAAGGAAATGTACTATGCGAGCGACGGCTATGAGGTCGCGGTGAAGAAATCCGTGAATGGGGCTTTGATGCTCTATCTCGATTTCATCAACATCTTCGTTGCGCTTTTGCAGCTGACAGGCAGCGGCCGCAACGACTAACTTTGGCTTAGGCCACGAAAAAGCCCCGCAATGCGGGGCTTTTTTGCATGGTGGCTGAGCCGCAATTCTCGCACCTTGCTCCGATTGCCACGCGGGGTGCGCTGCTGAACTCCAAATGTGAGAAATACGGGCCAAGCATGGCCACCGCGGTTTTGCGTGACGCTGGCGTCCTTGCCAACGCCGCCATTGCGTTTGTTCGGCAGAGCGTCCGCCGGTCAGAAGTCGCTCGCGATCCCTTTGACTTCCCAATCGCCGTAGCGCGCCGGGTCAAGTCCGCTCCGCCCGTTAATTTCTTTGCGTGCCGCGGCTTTCTCGCGCGCCACGGCCTCTTCCTCCTGCCCGGCAAGACGCCGGCGCTCCTCGGCCTCGGCAAGCGCGCGCCGCGCCGCCTCGGAATGTGCCGCTTCTCTCGCGCCCGCAGGGTTGGAGGCGCTCACCTTGCCATCCAAATGCTGCATCTCTTGCCGCTCGCGAAGCCGCAAGGCTATGTGCCGGTACCCCAG
>CAYWHF010000290.1:0-4047 GCA_964457695.1 uncultured Methylocapsa sp. | reverse complement strand
CCCAATTCAAGCGCAATGTCATTTCATTGCACAGCGTGAAAAAGAGCCCTGCAAAAGTCCGCGCCTTCAACCAAAAGCCTACCCTGGTGGACTGATTGTTAATCCTTTCGCTTGAGAATACTATGCTGATGGCGCATCGCAACCCGTTACGACAGATTGGCGCGCAACCATCTCGCGTCAACCTGCCGCCATTCTTGTATGGTGGATTTAATGAGTCTGGACCCTAATACTCATGAAAAATTCGTCAACAGGCCCAAGCATTAAAAAAGATAATCAAGACAAAGAAGCAAGTAACTTTAAGGCTGAAGATGCATCGTCCTTATCGCATATTGTTGATCGCCGAGGCCGCCAATCCAGAATGGGTGAGTGTGCCCTTAATAGGCTGGAGTCTCTCGCGTGCGATTGCGAAGAATACAAACGCTCACCTAGTCACGCACATTCGCAATCGAGACGCGATATTGCGTGCGGGGCTCATTGAAGGGCGTGATTTCACGGCCATCGACAACGAACGTGTGGCCGCTCCGGTTTGGCGGCTGGCAAACGCAATGCGCGGCGGCGAAGGAAAGGGCTGGACAACCATTACTGCTTTTTGGTCGCTGCCTTATTACTTGTTCGAGCACAAACTCTGGCGCCAGTTGGGCTCCCGGATAGCCGCGCGAGAGTTCGATCTCGTTCATCGCATTACGCCATTGAGCCCAACCCATCCGAGCCTAATCGCCAAGCGACTGGCAAAACACAACTGTCCGTTCCTGATTGGTCCGATCAATGGCGGTGTGCCGTGGCCGAAAAGTTTCATTGATCGGCAACACGCCGAACGGGAGTGGCTCTCCCACATCAGATCGCTGTACAAGCTTTTGCCCGGCTACAGGGCGACCCTTAGCTACAGTCAGGCAATTATTGTTGGATCGAAGCACACCTATTCGGAAATCCCTCGTTGGGCAAAAGAGAAGTGCGTCTATATTCCGGAGAACGGTGTCGACCTCGACCGCTTCAAGCTTCCGCGGAGTCGTTCTGCTTCAGTCCCGCTGAAAGCGGCATTTGTAGGGCGCCTTGTTCCCTACAAAGGAGCAGACATGCTTTTGGAAGCGGCGGCCGGGTTTCTCAAAGATGGGCGGCTCAAGTTGCACATCGTAGGCGATGGGCCGCAAAGAACGCAGCTCGAAACGCTGGTCGATAGGCTCGGCATTCGCAGCAATGTGCGCTTTCACGGCTGGGTTCCGCACATCGAAATTCAGGGAATACTGAGGGAGTGCGACTTCATGGCATTGCCAAGCGTTCGCGAATTTGGCGGCGCCGTCGTTATTGAATCGATGGCCTTGGGGGTCACCCCCCTCGTTGCGGATTACGCTGGTCCTTCCGAGCTGGTCGATGACAAAACAGGAATCCGTGTCGCTTTCCATGACAAACAGAGCCTGATCGACGGCATGAGGCGAGCAATTGGTGAGGTTATTCGTTTCCCCGAAACTCTAGATAAGCTCGGAGCTGCCGGACGCGAGAAGGTGCGGGACAAGTTGACTTGGGAGGCGAAGGCGAATCAAATCTTGGCTGTCTACGACGCGGTGCTGGCCGGCACCAAGGACCTGCACTCGCTAGATTATCACTCACAATGAGCAATCAAATTTCCAATGCCCGGTAGCCCCCAATTCTCGGTGCAAGCTGCGAAGGGCAAGCTGTTATTTGGTAATGAACGACAGCGGCCGCAAGATTTGCAGGAGCGTAACAGGGTGGATGAAAATGAACCAGTTTTTACAATTGTGGGTTGAGCTTGAGCCGCGAACGCCAACCTCGAAAGCAAGTGTATGATTGCCGTCGCTAGTGGTGTCGGTCAGCATCCTGAGCTCGCCGCGGACGGGCTCCCGGGCGATCTCTCTCGAGAGGTCTATAGCATATTGGGCCTGCCGATCGACGCAATCGACATGGTGTCTGTATTGCGCCGTATTCACGCCGCAGCTTGCGACTCGCGCCCATTTCTCATCTCCACGCCAAATGCAAATTTTCTCGCTATTTGCCAGCGCGACCGCGCCTTTTGGGAGTCACTTTTGTTAAGCGATCTCTGTCCACCAGACGGCATCGCGCTTGTTTGGATTGCGAGATTTGTGGGAGTTCCCCTGAGGGCCAGAGTAGCAGGCTCTGACATTTTCGACTTTCTCAAGACCAAGCGTACAGGCAAGAGGCCGTTGAAGACATTCCTGTTTGGCGGTTCTGAGGGCATCGGCGAAGAGGCTTCACGATCGCTGAACAGCGGCTACGAAGGGATCACTTGCGTAGGGTCCATCTTTCCTGGTTACGGGGCGTTGGAAACATTTAGCCGCGACGAATACTTTGATCAGATAAATGCGAGCGGTGCAGACTTTTTGGTAGTTTCACTAGGCGCTCAAAAAGGCCAAGCGTGGCTGATAAGGAACCATAGCAGGATTAAAGTCCCAGTGCGTTCTCATTTGGGCGCGGTAATCAATTTTGCGGCGGGGACAATCCGGCGTGCCCCGGCCGCCCTTCAATATCTCGGCGCAGAATGGTTGTGGCGGATCAAGGAGGAGCCACACCTTTGGAAGCGTTATTTTCATGACGGCAAAACACTGCTATACTTGATTTGGACGCGCGGTCTGCCGCTTGCTATTGAGTATCGTTGGATAGGTCTTATTCGCCGTTGGAAAAGCCGAGATATCCTGATCGCCCAGAGTGAGGATGTCGAATTCGTCACTTTACATATATCAGGGGATGCAGTCGCAGATCACGTGGAAAAGACGAAACAGTTCTTCGAATCTGCGCTCGAGATTGGAAAATCGATCAAAGTTGACTTGTCCCGAACACACATTATCGATGCTCGGCAGATTGGATTGCTTCTCATGTTAAACAAGCGGCTTAAGTTGCGAGATCTAAGTTTAAAGATTGTCGATGTTTCGCCACGAGTGCGGCGGGTTCTCTTACTTAACGGCCTCGAGTTTTTGCTGATTGGGCACGAGAGCCTCGCAAAATGAAAATTCGAGCTGCGCGTGGCGTGCTCAGTTATACTGCGCATGTGCTGACGATGCGGCGGGGCCCGTGTGGCTCCGGGGCCAGCGGGGGGGGGCTACGGGTACGCTGCCTTTTTGGCACGCACAAGAGAACAAAGAACCCCCCCCTGCGCGCGGGATGAACCTGACCACCGCGGCTTGACTGTCGAGCAATTCGTGCACAGATGGTCAGTGCCACGCTCAGCTCGCAGGAGCTTTTTGCATCGTTATGGGAGCGGACCCTGAGGCAGCGGCGCCGGCCCGCCCCAAGCACGGACCGTCATTGTCTTCGACAAGCCGCAGGACGCGGGTGAAAGAACTTCCATGAGTATTCGGCCGGCCAATGCTAATGATCGCCGCGCTTGCCAATTCATTGCCAAAGACTTCAAGGACCAGGCCGCGTGTATCCTCGTCCAGATACTCGATCGCTTCATTGAGAATGACCCAACGTGGCTTATGCAAGATGAGTCTGGCGAAGGCGACCTTGCGCTGATCCTCGAGGCTTAGTTCCTGATCCCAGCGAGCGGCGCGATCGAGATCCGGCGCAAGATGGCCAAGCTTCATTCGCTCGAGAATGGCCGAATACGCCTCATGCCCGAATTGCGATGGTTCTGCGGGATGGGCAAGGGCACCGCGTAGTGTACCTGGAGGCATATAGTCTTGTCGCGAGATAAACATCATGGTTTGCCCTGACGGCAGCAAGATGCGCCCGGATCCCCACGGCCATAAACCCGCGATCGCGCTGAAAAAACAGGTCTTGCCGTCCTGATGCGCGCCACTGACAAGAACCCGTTCCAACGGATTGATGATGACATGCTTCTCGCTCAGTCTCGTGCAAGACATGGGCGAGGCAATGCCGATCTCGTCGAACACAAGGCGGTCATCGGCCGTTGGAACAAGCTCGATGCGGCCTGTCTCGGCGCCGATCTTCTCCAACTCGACAAGGGCCGAACGGAAGCTCGCGACGCGTAAAAGCGTGGCCCGCCAATCGGCGATCGTGCTAAAATTATCAACGAACCAGCGCAGCGCCTGCTGCACCTGATTGAAGGCTCCG